>DATNKY010000329.1:0-2181 GCA_035603155.1 Solirubrobacteraceae bacterium | reverse complement strand
GAACTAGTCCCTAACGCTGCGCGTAAGTACGTGGTCGCTCGATATACGCCAGGGCTGGAATACAGCCCAGACGGCTCGCTCTCGATTTATATGGCCACCCGTTGCCCCGTTGGGGTTCCGACCGCCAACTGGCTCCCGGTTCCCCCGTCGGAGTTCAGCGTGGTGCTCCGCGTCTACGGCCCCCAAGGAGACGTCGCTGACAACACCTATGTCCCGCCGGGGATCCAGAACCACTAGCACTAGCATGCTGACCGAGCTCCGAGGGGGCGACCGGCCCGAACCGGCGCAGTCGATCCTAAGCGGTCCTTCGTGGCCGGTGGCCCGAGGGGCCGAGATTGGCCGGGAGCAGTTAGACTGCTGTCGACGGTCAAAGAGCTTCAGACGCGCTGGCGCTAATATCGCCCCCTAAGCATGTGCCGAGCGATATTTGTCCGCGTTGGTCGTGAATTCGGCGTGGCCGTGGCGCGCGAGCTGCCTGTTCAATTTGCGCACCAGCGCGCGGTCCGCCGCCTGGTGGATCACCGGCAGGTGCACGGCGATCGCGTAGACGGGAGTGAGCCGATTTTCCCGGGGTCAGCGTCGCTACCGCGTTCACACATTTTACTCATAAAACAGCCACTAGCGAATCAGTTAAAGTATCGATTCTCTGATCCCGTCTTGAACAGCGGGTCATCATTATGGAACGGGCTGGGGCGCTGGGCTATTTCGGCGATGCACGGCGTGCGGCGGTCGGCACGGAGCTATTGGAGCGGGTGACGGCAACCGGGTCTCTGGTGATCCGCAAGCTTGGTGAGACGCGAGCGGGGGAACTGGCGATGCACCGCTTTCTGGCCGCCCCGTCGGTGACCTGCGGGGAAATGCTGGAAACCCTCGCCGGACGCACCATGGCGGCCGCGTCCGGCCGGCGGATTGTCGTCGCGCAAGACACCACCGAGATCAATTTCGCCGGCCGCGAGGCCAATCGCCGCGGGCTTGGACCGGCCGGCGATGGGGTTTCGGCCGGTTTCTTCGTCCATCCCCTGGTCGCCATCGACAGTGAGACGGAAGCTGTTCTCGGTCTTCTCGACGCGCATATCTGGACCCGCGACGACGCGATCGCGGCGACGCCACGCCGCAAGCGCGCCATTGAGGACAAGGAGAGCATCCGCTGGCTCAGAGGGGTCGAGCGGGCCGCTGAATTATTGACCGATGCGGCGTCGGTGGTGGTCGTCGGAGACCGCGAGAACGACATCTACAGTTGCTTCGCCCGCCGCCCGGCGGGGGCCGATCTCATCGTTCGTGCGGCGCAAGACCGGGCTCTGGTGGAAAACGCATCGCTGTTCGCCAGCGCGGCGGCCTGGCCTGAATTGACGCAAATGCTGGTCAAGGTGGCGCCGCGCCGGGTTGGCGATCCCGGCCGGATCGCGACGGTGGCACTGCGTGCCGGCCCGGTCACGCTGCAGCGGCCCCGCAACGGGTTCGCCAAAACCGATCCCGAGACGGTGTCGATGACGCTGGTAGAGGCCCGTGAAATCAATCCGCCGGCGAACGAAGAACCGCTGCACTGGCGCCTGTTGACCACGATCGAGGTTGGCGATGCCGCCGCGGCGCGGGAAATCGTCCGACTCTATCGCTTGCGCTGGCGTATCGAGGAGGTGTTTCGCGCGCTGAAGAGCGATGGCATGCGGCTGGAGGAGACCCAGGTGCATGCGGCTGTACGGTTATTCAAGCTGGCTGTGGTCGGGCTGGCGGCAGCGTGCCGAACGATCCAATTGGTTGACGCGCGCGACGGCAGCCCGAGACCGGCAACCGATGTGATCGACCACACCCTGCTGCCCGCTGCCGGAGCCATCGGCCCGACACTGGAAGGCAAAACCGAACGCCAGAAAAACCCCCATCCGTTGCATTCTCTTGCATGGCTGTCTTGGATCATTGCGAGACTCGGAGGGTGGAATTGCTACTACAAACCACCCGGACCCAAGACAATGAGAGCCGGGTGGGCACGGTTCGCAACGATGGCCGCTGGGTTCACCATCGCGGAGGTTCTCAAAACCGAGTCAAATGTGCGAATCCCGTAGGGCCGGGACCTGGGGGTGCGCTATGTGCTCGAAGGCAGCGTGCGCCGGTCCGGCAACCTTGTGCGCGTGACCGGGCAACTCATCGAGACCGAGACCGCCGCCCACGTCTGGGCCAATCGGTATG
>DATNKY010000402.1:0-3421 GCA_035603155.1 Solirubrobacteraceae bacterium | reverse complement strand
GGGTCGCGCCGTCGCCGACCGCGCAGCCGTGGTCGGCATCCGCGAACCAGACGCCGTGCAGATCGGATTCGACCGCCGCCGGCGTCGTCTGCGTCGTCCAGGTCGTGCCGCCGTCCGTCGTCGCGATGATCTGGGCCGAGTCGCCGACCGCCCAGCCGGTGCTGTCAGTGACGAAGTGGACCGCCCGCAGAGCTCCGGCGATGCCGGTCGGGGCAGTCTGTGCGACCCAGCCGGTGCCGTTGGTGGTCGCGAGAATCGTCGCTTCGTCGCCGACCGCGAACGCGTGCGTCGCGTCGACGGCGGCGATCCCGTGCAGGTCGGCGGTCACGCCCGACGGGGGCGTCTGGACGGTCGAGCCGCCGCCGTTCCAGCGCACGATCGCCGCTGCGTCGCCAACGAGCCAGCCGTCGGCTGCGCCGATCGTCGCTACCGCGTCAAATGAGCCATTGAACCCGGACACGGCGCCGGCTCGCGTCCAGCCACTCGAGCTCGCGGTGCCGGTCAGCGACAGGGTGCCCTGGAGGATCGTCGCCGCTGCGAGCTCGAACCCGGCGGCGTCGGCGGGAGCACCGTCGGCGCCGACTACGTCGAGCATGCTGACCTGCGCCCGGTGGCGTTCGATGTCGGCCTGTTCGTTCCACTCGGCGTCAAGCCACAGCCGCCCCTGCTGCTGGCGGACGCTGCTGTAGTGATTGGCCGGCGCGAAACTCGATCGTGTGATGTCACCCATGGGATCGCCTTTCAGGTCGCGAAGAGGATTCCGGCCTCCAGGCCGAACCGCAGGTAGTCGTTGATCCCGGCGCGCAGGCTGGCCAGCCGGTAGGCGCCGTGAAGCAGGTTGAAAGCGCCCATCTCGCCGCCGTCGTCGGCGCCGGCAGCGATCTCGGGCGGGCAGGTCGTCGCGAGCTGGCCGTAGGCGGCCTCCCCATAGCGCGAGGAGGTGAATTCGGGCACGACGGCGTCGTCGGGACCGTTCGCCGGCACACAGTGATAGCGCCGCGGAACCGTCGAACCCGGGGCGACGTAGCTGTAGCGCACGCAGCCCTGCTGGCGGCGCGTCACCGTCACTGCGCCGGTGAAGATCACGTCGCTCGCGGTCAGCGTCTCGGGCGCCGCGGTGCCGAACACCGTGCTGGTCGAGATCGACGTTGGCGGGCCGGCGAGCGCGACCCCGGCGCCGCCGTCGATGATCGAGTCCTGGATCGAGAGCTGCTCGACGATCGACGGCGTCTCGATCGCCCCCGTGATCGACTGCGAGACGTCGATCCCGAGCGCGATGTTGCCGTCCTCCTCGCCGGTGCCCGGCTGGACGGTGATCCCACCGCCCGACGGGACGATCGTGCAGTTGGAGATCGCCAGCAGTCCGAGGGCGCCGGGCGCGACCGTGACCGACCCCTGGATCAGCAGGCCGTCGATGACCAGCCTGCCCGGCGGCTCGTCACCGGTCGCCGCCGAGCCGGTGACGGTGATGTCGCCGGCGAGCAGCGGGCGCAGTTGGCTGGCGGCGAGGTTGCCGGGCTTGCGCGACTGGAGCTGTGACAGCGGATCGGTGACCGTCGGCCAGTCGGCGGCGGTCAACACGAGCGTGCTCCCGGCAGGGACGGTGATCGCGAGGTCGCCGGTGTACGTGCGGTTGTCCATCACCGCGATCACGCCGAGTGACGGGGCCGGCGAGGCCGCGTTCCAGGCCGCGGTCGCATCGGACAACGCCGAGAACAGGTTGGCCGAGTCGTCGGCGGCGTCCCGGCCGACGCCCTTCTGGAAGTCGATCGCCGAGTCCTCCGCGATCCATTGGCCGAGCGCCGCCTGGCGGTCATACGGGCCGCCGCCGATGTCGGCCGGGAAACCGTATGCCCACGACACCTCGAGCGTGTTGGGCGTCGCAGCGCCGGTCGCGAGCGCCAGGCGCCCGAGCTCCGGATCGACTGCGACCGTGGCGCCGCTCGGCGCGCGCCGAGTCTCGTCGGTCAGGTCGCAGATCGACAGCTCGGAGACCGGCACCGCGGCGCCGTCGATCCAGACGGTCAGGACCGGCACGGCCGCGTCGAAATACCCGCTCGCCGGCGGCACCGCGCCCGGCGTGTCGAGCTGTGCAAGCTCGGCGTGGAGCGCAAGTCGCGAGAGCGGCGCGGGCACGTCCTCGGGTCCGGTGCGAGCGTTGGCGTCGGGAACCGCGCGCTGGTAGTTGAACAGCGGCTGGTCGATCCCGATCGGGCTGAAGCGATACCTCCCCGCCTGCCCGGAGACAGGGAGCGCGGTGCTGCGCTCGAGCGGGTAGGCGCCGATCCGCCACAGGAACACGGCCACGTTGGCGACGTCGTAGCGGCCGCGGCCATTGTCGATGTGACGCACCTCGGCGCTGTGGGCGAACGTGTCGAACGGGCCGTTGACGAGCGCGAGCGCGCCGGCGTCGTGCAGGCTCGCGCTCACCTGGGCGGACGGCCGGACGTGGTTGATGTACTGGGTGCCCTGCAGCAGCTCGAAGAACTCGACGGCGTGCGCCGACCAGCCGGTGATGTCGTGCCCGAGGCGCTCGAGCACCGCCGCCGTGCCCTTGCTGCGGCGGTAGCCGATCGTGTTGGCGACAAACCCGCGCTGCGAAAAGCCGGCGTTACCCGTCGCCGAGATTCCCTGGACGCCGAGCAGCTGGCCTATGTACGGCACGACCCACTCGTCGCAGGTCTCGATGAACCAGTTCTGATACAGCCCGGTGATGTCATCGCGCAGGCGATCGACCTCGGTCTGGATCACGCCGAGCAGGGTCGTCAGCGGGTTGCCCTGCGCGGCGTCACGGACGCGGTAGACCGCGGGGAGGAGGTCGATCAGCTGGGGCGGGTCAGCCATTGGTCCGCTGCACGATCTGTGCCCCTCCGGTCTGCAACACCAGCAGTTCGGCGCCGACGGTGCCGCTTGACGGGTCACCGGGTACGTTCCACGTCGCTGGGCTCGCGGTCAGCGACAGCGACGGCTCGGTGTCATCGACGCGCTGCAACCCGGTGACGTGAGTATCGATCGCGCCTGCGACGCCGATCACCACCTGGACCACGTCGTTTGCCGTGACCGGCTGCGCGAACGCTCGCTGCTCGAACGAGAACGCCGCCGCGATCGCCGCCTGCACCGCCGCCAGCGCGTCGCTGGCCTCGGCGGGCGAGTAGCTCGGGTCGATCAGCACGTCGCCCGAGACGGTGAACAGGACCTGCCGGAACGGATCGATCGCGAACAGCTGCCCGGGATCCTGCGCGCCCTGGATCGCCGTGGTCAGCAGTGCCTCTCCCTCGAACGGAGCGCCGGCGATGCCGGCGACCGTCAGCTGGACGAGCTGGCGCTGTCGGGCCCACAGCGTCGTCGCCTGCGCCTTGCCGACGCCCGCGAACGCCGCGGTGAAGTTCTCGTAGTCCGAGGCCGACACGATCCGATCCAG
>DATNKY010000629.1:0-2017 GCA_035603155.1 Solirubrobacteraceae bacterium | reverse complement strand
CTGGCCCGCGCGTACGCCGAGAGGCTCCGACGGCTGCACTAGTAGTCCGTTTCCATAGTCCCGCTAATAACGGGTCGCGGTGCGAGCCATGGCGCGAAGGTCCTCACGGCCTCGGCGATGACCTCGAACATTGCGCCTGCGATCGGGACGGGCTGCCAGCGGCCGTTGGGGCGTCGCAGCGACAGGCCGAAGCGCCAGTGGCCGGCGTGGGTGATGCGAAGCACGGGCTCGACGTCGTCGGGCGAGTCGGCGGGCGCAGGGTGAGCGATGAAGAGGTGATCGCCTTGGCGGTAGACGAGCAGGTGCGCGAAGTCGCCGAGGCTCTGGAGCTTGTCGCGAACGATCGGTACGAGCGCGTGCTCGGTGTCGCGTGAGGGTCGCGATGGCTTGGGCGAGCGCCTTCGCGCAGCGGCCTTGCTCATGTGCAGCATCATGCAGCCTGCGCGTTGGGCGTCGCCATCGCATTCGTCGCGAAGCCGCTGAAGGTCCATCGGAAGGGCTTCTTGTCACGCTCGTTCCAACGCGCGATGAACGCCATGATGTGCGCCGCCAGTTCCTCGGTGGAGCGGAAGCTCTTGCGACGCAGGCAGCGGCGCCCCACGACCCCAAAGAACAGCTCGATCTGATTGACCCACGAGGCGTGCAGCGGCGTGTAGTGGAAGTGGAAGCGCCCGCCGTGCCGCTCGTTGAAACGTTGCCAGCGCTCGCCCTTGTGGATGTTGAGGTTGTCGAGCACGACGTGGATGTCGCCCGTGGGCCAGCGCGCCGCCACCGCCTCCATGTGCCGCTCGATGTCCTGGGCCTTGCGCGTGGCGCTGCACTCGGCGACGACTTCGCCGGTGTGCACGTTGATCGTGGCGAGCAGCGACTGGGTGCCGTGTCGGATGTACTCGAACTCCTGCCGGCACAAGCGTCCTGGGCGGGCCCGACGATCGGGATGCTTGCGCTCGACGGCTTGAACGCCGGTCTTCTCGTCGAAGCTCACGACGATGCTGCCGGGCGGCGGCTGAAGATAGAGGGCGCAGATGTCGGCGACCTTCTCACGGAACAGCGGGTCGGGGCTGTGAAGCCAAAGCTGGTAGCGCTGCGGCTGCAGATCGACCTTCGTCAGGATGCGATAGATGCTGCTCCGGCTCGGCGCTTCGACCCCGCGCAGAGGCAGCTCCTCGATCAGGATGTCGAGCGTCCAGCCGCTGAGGCCCTCGCCGTCTGGCAACGGGTCGCACGCGGCCGCGACGATCTGGGCACGACGGATGCCATCGATGGTGCGTGGGCGCCCCGACCTCGGCGCATCGGCGAGAGCTGCGCGAATGTCTTCGCCAAGACCCTCGCGTCCGATTCGCGTGCGCCAGCGCGACACCGTGCATGCAGCAACCCCGACCTGCTCGGCAATCTGCTCGGTGGAACGGCCCCCGGCCGCAAGCAGCACAATCCGCGCACGACGCTGCTCGGCGACGGTGCATCCACCTGCGCGCAGCAACGCGTCCAGCTGCGCCCGCTCCGCGTCGCTCACTTCCACCGCTGTCGCCGGCCTCACCCCCATGCCCATGCCCGACCCCGACGAGGTGGGCCAAGTTATTCGCGCGACTTGCGGAACGGTCTACTAGTACAGCCGGCCGTAAGTTCGTTCCGGGTCGTCCGCGGGAAGGCTGGCTGTACTAGAGGCGCCGCGGGAGCGGCGGCGGGGGACGGGGGGCGGCAGCCCCCGAGAAGTCTAGGACGGCTGGTTCGGCGAATGCCGAAGTTCGGCGCAGCCGAACCCGGAACGAAGTTCCGGCCAGCCGTACTAGCCATCTAGGCTAGGGGACCGACGGGCTCCGAACGACGAGCCGAGCCAGCACCCTGTGCTGGCCCGGAGTGCACTACCATCGCCGGCGTCCGGTCGTGTCCTCCTGCTTGCGTCTCGCCGTCGCTTGCGCGCTGCTCGCGTGCACCTCGGCGTGCGCGTTGCCGCACCTCGCGGGGACCAACGACGCGCAGCTCGAGTACGTCGTCGAGGCGGACCCGTCGACCGGCA
>DATNKY010000620.1:0-2649 GCA_035603155.1 Solirubrobacteraceae bacterium | reverse complement strand
CGCCGATCGCGGAGGCGGCCGCGAACCCCATCAGGCCAGCCACCAGCGTCCGCTTGCGACCGAACAGGTCGCCCAGCTTGCCGCCGAGTAGCAGCAGGCTGCCGAACGACAGGGCGTAGGCGGTCACCGCCCACTGCCGGTTCTCGGCCAAGAAATGCAGTGCCTTCTGAGCCGAGGGAAGCGCGATGTTGACGATCGTCACGTCAAGCGTGACCATCAGCTGGGCCACGCCCAGCAGGATCAGGACCAGCCAGCGCTTGGCATGCAGCTGATCGGCTGCCGTCGGTACTCGCTCCGGGTCAACTGACATTCGTGATGCTCCTTTCTTCGCCGGCCGCCAGACTGCAGGCGGCGCCGGCCGTCGTGAACCAGTTGGCCCGCCGGAGTCGCGATTCGGTTCAGAGCGGCCACTGTTCGAGGCAAGCGGCGCCTGACCTCATCCCAGAGCGAGGGACTAGGGATCGCTCCAGCCCCGAGGTAAGACGGGCTGGCGCTTCGGCGCTGATAGCCATCGTGTCTCTCGTCGCCGGATCCCCCGGGACGCTGAGACGCGCCCTCAACTTCGACTAAGGAGCTTGCCCATGATCCAGACGATTGCCGAGCAGCTGCCGCGGTTACGCGTGAGCATCGACCAAAGCGTCCCGCCTGAGGTCGCGGAGATCTTCCTACGGGAGCAGCGGACGCTGGCGTCGGTGACACCCGAGGGCATCATCGAGCCGGGAGCCCGCCTGCCCGACGCCGCGCTGCTCGACCCACATGGTCACCCCACCTCGCTGAGCGAGGCGCTGGCGGGCCGACAGGGGATGCTGGTGTTCTACCGCGGGGCCTGGTGTCCGTACTGCAACCTCGCGCTGCGCACCTATCAGGCCGCGCTCGTGGACAAGCTCGAGGCGCGAGACGTGCAGCTCGTTGCCGTCAGCCCGCAGCGTCCCGACGGCTCGCTCACGATGCAGGAGAAGCACGATTTGCGCTTCCCGGTGCTCTCGGACCCGGGCAGCACCTTGGGCCGGGCGGCGGCGATCATGACCCGGCCGGGCGAGGAGGCGCTCGCGGCGCAGCTGAAGCTGGGCCTCGACCTCGAGGCGGTCAACGCCGACGGCACGCCAGCCATCCCGATGCCGACCACGCTGATCCTCGATCGCGACCGCATCGTCCAGTGGGTGGACGTCCATCCGGACTACAGCGCGCGCTCTGAACCGGAGCAGATCCTGGCCGCTCTCGACGCGCTGGCGGGTGCCTGATGGCGGGCGATCTCGACGGACGCGTGGCGCTCGTCACGGGAGCGGGCCGGGGAATCGGCGCCGAGATCGCCGTGGGGCTGGCCGCGCGCGGGGCTCGTGTGGCGCTGCTGGCGCGAACCGCGAGCCAGCTCGATCAGGTAGCTGCCACCGTGACCGCCGCCAGTGGGACTGCGCTCGCCCTGACCGCCGACCTGGCTGACCAGGCGCAGACCGATGCCGCCCTCCGCCGCGCGCGCTCGGAGCTCGGCGAGATCGAGCTGCTCATCAACAACGCGGCCGTGGTCGAGCCGCTCGCTCCCACAAGCGCGCTCACCCATCGGGAGATCGCCGACGCCCTGACGCTGAACGTCCTAACGCCGATCTACCTCTCCGGCCGAGTCCTGCCGGCGATGCTTGAGGAAGGCTGGGGACGGATCGTCAACGTCTCCAGCGGAGTCGTCAGCCAGCCGGAGATGATGATCCGGGGCACCGTCTACGCCGCCTCGAAAGCGGCGCTTGAGGCCCACACGCTCAACCTGTCCGCAGAGCTGGCCGGCACGGGCGTCACCGTCAACGTGTACCGTCCCGGCGCCGTCGATACCGAAATGCAGGCCTGGATCCGCGGGCAGGAACCCGCCCGGATCGGCTCCGAGCTCCACCAGCGCTTCATCCAGAGCCACGCCGCGGGTGCACTGCTCACACCCCATCAGTCCGCGGCCGCGCTGCTGGCACACCTCGGCTCTGACGCCACCGGGCAGCTCTGGGAGGCGAGCGGCGCCCCCACCGCTCCGCAGACCTGACCCGAGGCGCTCACGACGCTCTCGCCTCGCGCCGGGACCTCGGTCGGCCGTGGGCGGCTCCCAAACGCGAGGCGCCCACCGCCGCGGTCGATTGGTCAGCTGGCCGCCGTGGCGTGCTCGCGGACGTAGCGGACCATCCCGACGATATCCTCGGGCACGAGTCGCCCGATCGCACCGCTTGAATAGACGCTCACGACTATCCGGCCGTCGGGCGCGAGCACAAATCCCGTCGACTGCAGGTAGAGCGGATCCTCGTTGACAAACGCGCTGGTCGCCTGCGCCACCGCCCGTGCGTCGGCGCTATGGCCAACCGGGAAGCTGAGACCCTGCTTCTCGATCAGCTCGCGCGTCGTCGCCTCGTCGTCGACCGACAACGCGACCACCTTCATGTCGAGCTCTGCGAGCTTGTCCTGGGCTCGCTGGAAAGCGCGGAGCTGCGCGTTGCAGTAAGGACACCAAGCACCCCGAAAGAACAGCACGACGCCGAAGCCACCCCCCAGCGCGTCGGGGAGCTCGAGCGGAGCCCCAGCGGGCGGCGTGACCGTGATCGAAGGAAACTGGTCGTTTGGCTGCAGCATCGTGCACTCCTATGGATAAATGCATGGTTGAAGTGGCCAGCGGCCCTTCCC
>DATNKY010000163.1:0-3075 GCA_035603155.1 Solirubrobacteraceae bacterium | reverse complement strand
CAGGCACTGCTCGAGCGCCTGCCGGCACCTGCGAGCGCTCCGCCGGCGTCTGAGTCCCCGAATGTCAGCTGGCGCGAGATTCGCCGGGCGCTCGATGCCCTCTCGGCGAACGACAGAGAGCTTTTGCTGTTGGTCGCCTGGGATGGGCTGAGTCCGGCGCAGGCTGGGAGCGTGCTGGGTCTTACGCCGGCGGCTGCACGCAGTCGCTTGCATCGCGCTCGCCGGCGCCTCGCGCAGCGATTTGAGATCGACCAAAGCCCGCGGCGCCATCCATCCGTTGGAAATGAACCCGAGAAGAGTCCACCCGTTCGGAGGTCTGGAGCATGAGCGACTACCGACTCGACGATGAACTGCTGCTGACGGTGCGCGCGGCTCGACCGGCCGTTGACGAGGAGGCCGTCTCGCCGAACGGCGCCGCTGCCAGAACCACGCTCGAGCGTGTTCTGGCTTCAGACCCGCGGCGCGCGACGCCCCGTCTTCGCACCGCCCGGTTTCGCATCAATCGGTCAGGCAGTCTTGGCAACCGGAACCGGTCAGGGAGGCTGCGCCTCGATGTCGTCGTGCCGGCTCTGAGCGTGATCGTTGTGCTGCTGGTCGCGGTCGTATTTCTGAGTTTGCGTGGAGGCTCATCGGGGTCATCTGCTTCCTCGGGCCACGGAGGAGTCAAGCTCGTCTACTTTGCTGAGCCGTCGCCACAGGTTCCGGTTGTGACAAGAGCTGCGCTTGAGCGTGCTGTCGAGGTGATGCGCATCCGGATCAAGGCGCTCGGCGCGTCGCCGGGCGCGTCAGTCCGGACCCTCAAGGGCCAGCGGATTGTCGTCACGCTGCCGGATATTCAGAACGCCGCGCGCGCCGAGTCCGAGGTCGGGACGGTCGCGCAGCTGTACTTCTATGACTGGGAGGCAAACGCGCTGACGCCCAATGGCAAGACCGTCGCCGGCGAGCTGCGAGCGCCAGCACCGGCGGCCTTGCGGATCAGCCAGGGCACGAGCGTCGCCGCTCCGGGCAACCCGAACGCCGGCACCATGCCCTTGTATCACGCGGTCAACGTCGCCTCCAAGCAGCCGAAGTCGGTCAGCGCCCACAACGCCCGCCTGGGCCCGCAGTACTACATGTTCGGCGCGCCCGGCAGCACGGCCTGCGCGGCCAAGGCCAGGCAGCAGGGCACCGCGCCGACCGCCGGCCAGCACTGCCTGCTAGCCGGACCTGATAACGAGCTCTACACGACCTCGCAGCACCAGGCGATCGAGAACCTCGCGAGCCAGTTGCCGCCTGGCGTGACCCCGGCCGACGGGCATGTGCTGGTCGTCCAGCAGGGCACCGTCGTGTTGCAGGCGGTCAACCCGAGCGCGGAGCAACAGATCAACTCGTCAAGCCCGCAGGCGCGGTTCTTCGTCTTGCGAGACAACGTCGCGCTGCGCGGCGCGGATATCACCAACCCGAAGCAGTCGACCGATCCGGCCGGCAGGCCAGATGTGCAGTTCGGTTTCAACGCAGCCGGCGCAAGAGCGTTCCGAAACGTGAGTCGGCAGATCGCGCATCGTGGCCAGGACCTCGGCACGCTCGATTACAAGCTCAAGCAGCACTTCGCGGTCGCGCTCGACAGCCAACTGATCATGGTCGCCCCAATCGACTACACGATCTACCCCGACGGCGTGACAAGTGGCGGCGCCGTCATCACCGGCGGCCTCACGATCAACGCCGCCAAGCATCTCGCCAACGAACTGCGGCTGGGTGCGCTACCGGTCAACCTGCGGCTCATCAGTTCAACACCGATAGCCGCGGGCCACCAACACTGACCAAGAACATCAACTCGCCCCCAGCGGGCACGCCTGCGTCCGCTCACGAGCAGTCCGCGGTCAGCCCTCGGGCACTCCAAGGCACTCCGGCGAGGAGTCCCGGCGAGCAGTGAACAACGCTCCCGCATCATCGCCGAGGCAGCCATTTTCAGACCGCTGCTGCTTCGCCCGTTGGAGCCCGAAGGAATTGCTACGCGGATTATCCCTTGATCTTGATAGCGATCCAGAGGTCCGCGGGGTCATAGTTGTGGTCGGAGCTGGAGCTGTTCGGTCAGGTTTCGAGGTAGGGCGTGATGTCGGTGATCGTCGTGACGGTGACCGGACGCGAGTCAGGCTGTTGGACGTGGACGTGAAGCCATTCTTCGCCGAGGTCATAGATCGCGACCCAGTCACCATTGCGCTCGAGGCGCTGCACCCGGCATGGGGCTCCGTTGATCTCGAGTGTCGCGGGCGGCCACGCGTCTGGTCCGGGCACCGAGGCCAGCTCGCGGTCGATGATCGCCTGATCGCGGGTCTCGAACTGAAACGCCGGGTCGTTTCGCGACCGCTCTGCGACGATCAACGTGCGGCCCATCCAGTCGTGAACGTCAACCCATGAGTTCTCGCTGCGGCGCTTTGGGATCACCCCGACCTCCACCAGTGGGCCAGGGTCTGGGCGAGGGTTGCCATGGGCGAGCACCACATGATCTGCCCCGCCCTGCGAGATCCATCGCGGTCCCTCAAACCCTGCGCCCAGACCAAAGATCGCCAAGCCCGCCTGCTGACGCTCAGTCAGCGTGCTTCTTGCCTCCAGCATCTCACGACCCAGGGTATCTCGCACCCGGGCGCCGCACCCAGGCGGCTCCGGCGCGGGGCCAACCGACACAGACCGCGGGCAAGCGCGCCAGCCGTGGCTCCCACCGGCCCCTCTCTGCCGCATCGCCGCCAATCGAGCGCTCAGCTGGTGACTTCTGCGTTGGGCCAGCGCCGGACCGCGAGCGGCAGTCGTCTTCAGGCGTCGGCCGTGCGGCGACAAGGCTGCGATCGTGGCGTGTGCCTGGGTGACAGCCCGTGGTATGGCTCACGTCCTTTTTTGGGAGATGATGGTGAGCAGCATGGTTCGACGAGCGCGTTCGCTGCACGGGTGATGGCCCGAGGATCGATCTTCGACGTGATGATCGGCGTCCCGTCGGACTGCTCGGGCGCGTTTGCTGGCTGTGAACGGATGCCTGCCGCGCTGCGTGCGCAGGGCCTTGCGGACTGTCTCGGCGTGATCGATGCGGGCAACCTGCAGGTC
>DATNKY010000227.1:0-7637 GCA_035603155.1 Solirubrobacteraceae bacterium | reverse complement strand
GGGTCGTAGTCACCGAGCAGCACGTCGGCGAGCGCCTGGCCCTGACGCTGGGCGTTGTACGAGCTCCAGACGATCGCCGACACGTTCGGCTCGAACGACGTCACGTTCATCGGGCCGAGCGTCTGCATGTAGACGATCGTGTTCGGGTTGGCCTGGGCCACCTCGTTGATCAGACTTGACTGGGCGCCCGGCAGCGTGATGTCGGTCCGGTCGCTCGACTCGGTGCCGCAGCCCACGCACGAGGGACTCGCCAGGCTGCCATCTGTCCCCGCGACGACGACCACGGCGTTGTAGCCGCCATTCTGGATCGCGGTGATCGCGGAGGGATCGATCGTCGAGCAGCAGTTGGGCGTCGTGTTGCTCGTCCCGGTGTAGCCACGAATGAAGTCGACGGTCGCGCCGGGGTTGATCGCCTGCACGGCGTCCTTGATCCCGGTGTACGCGTCGACGTCGTTGGCCTGCCCGGCCGTTCCCTGGATGCTCGCGTAGTCGCCGAGGTACAGACTCGCCGGGGCGGGGTGCGCAAGCGTGCCGACGACGGCAATCTTGTACGCGCCCGAGGAGGGCACCTGGAGCGGAAGCAGCTTGCCGGTGGTCCCGTTCGCATTGCTTGTGCTGTTCTTGAGCAGCACCAGCGACTTGTCGGCGGCCTGACGGGCGAGTGCCAGCCTGTCCGGCGTCTCGGTCACCGCGTTGTTCGCGTCTGAGTTGGTCCAGGTTCCCTGCGGCACCTGGGAGCGAGCTTGGTTGACCCACGGAACGTCCTGGGACGGATCAAACTCACCGGTCTCCATCCGCGCGGTGAATAGGCGCGTCAGCGAAGTGTCGATGTCGTTCGAGTTGAAAGTGTCGCTCGCGGTCGGGATGCCCTGTCCGGCCGCGGTCGGCAGCGAGTTGGCGTAGCTGAACCCATCGTGGAAACCCTCGTTGCAGTCGAGGTCTTCCCCGGAGGCCATCGCGAGCGCATTGCGCTCGGTGTTATTGACCGGGCGAGACCATCCCGGCGGCTGCCAGTGATGACCGTTGGTGATCTCGAACACCGCGTCGCAGTCCGAGCTCATGTATCCGTTGAACCCGAAGGTCTGGCGCAGGAGGGTGTCGTTGAGATATTCGTCGGCCGGACTCGGGGTGCCGTTGATTTCGTTGTAGGCGCTCATCACCGAGCCCGGATGCGCGTGCTGCACGACGTAGCGGAAGGTGTTGGTGTAGTACTCGCGCAGCGTGCGATCGTCCATGTCCGAGGACCCGGTCAGGCGGTTGACCTCGCTGTTGTTGGCCGCGAAGTGCTTGATCGTCGCGATCGCCTTGTAGTAGCCGTCGCTTCCCGGAAGGAGCTTGCCCTGCTCGGTCTCTCCCTGCAGGCCGTCGACGAACTGGGAGACCTCCCTGCCGGTGAGGAACGGGTCCTCGCCGTAGGTCTCGTCGGTGCGGCCCCACCGCGGGTCACGCTCGAGGTTCATCGTGGGCGAGTAGAAGTCGAGATTCTCGGTGTTGTTGGTCACGACCTCGCGCGCTTCGTCGGAGATCTGGCTCGCGACCTTGTAGATCAGTGCCGGGTCCCACGTGGAACCGAGCGACTGGTCATCGGGATACGAGGTCGTGTTGATCAGCGTCGTCGCGTTGGCGTTGTTGAGCAACTGCTCCCGGGCCACCCCGTGCAGCGCCTCGTTCCACCACCCCCACTGGGGCACGCCAAGACTCGGGATCGCCGGCGAGAAGCTGCTGTTCATCTGGGACGCCTTCTGCGCCAGGGTCATCCGCGAGACGAGATCCGCGGCGCGCTCGGCAAACGAGTACGAGCGGTTTTCATAAATGGGCGTCCCACCAGGCGTGGACAGGCCGTTGGAGTTCGAGGCGCTCGTGGTCTTTGCCGCGGATGCGCTCTTTGCCGCGGGTGCGCTCTTTGCGGCGGCCGTCGCCGTGCCGGCCGCCGTCGGGACGGCGCTCGGACCGATTGCAAGCCCCAGCGCGCTGAGGACGGCCACCGACAGTGCGACGATGGCGATCCGCCGCCACGTCATACGCGCGTGATGCATGTGCACTCCTCCCGCTGCGGCCGCCGCTGTCTGGCCGCGGATGGGTCACCTGGATGACCGGAGAAATACTCCGTGGTTAGGCAGAAGTCAATCCTCAATCCCGCCAATGTCAGGACTCGGACGCAAGCTGTTAATCAGAACCTTGCACTATGATGCCGCCGCGATCGATTGCGGCTGACAACTTTCGTCAGATGTTGCGCATGGTTTGCGAGCGTTAGCGAGGCTGACAGTGACGTCCGAATCAAGCCCTCTCAGCATCCGTCAGCTCAACCGGCTGCGCGTGATCGAGGCGCTCTACCGCCACCCGGCGACCAGCCGGGCCGATATCACCGGGCACACCGGCCTTTCGCGCCAGACCGTCTCGACGGTGGTCGAGGAACTCGAGCAGGCCGGCCTGGTCCACGAGCACACGTCCTCCGAAGACCTCCGTCCCCGGGGCAGCGGTCGGCGCCCGGTGCTTCTCTCACTCGTGCCCGGCGCCGCGTTTGCCGCCGGGGTCGACTTCGGCCATCGCCACATCCGAGTTGCGATCTGCGACCTGTCCGGCGAGCCTCTGAGCGACGACTGGTCGCCGGCCGAGGTCGACCACGCCCCGGTCCAGAGCCTCGATCTGGCGCACGAACTGGTCCGCGAGGCGCTGAACACGGCCGGCGTGGACCGCGAGCAGCTACTCGGCGTCGGGGTCGGAGTCGCCGCCCCGATCAACAAGACCACGGGCGAGCTCGAGACCGACGGCATCTTGCCCGGCTGGGGCGGCATCAGGCCCGCGGCCGAGCTGGAGCGGCGGCTCGGCGTTCCGGTCCAGCTCGAGAACGATGCCAACGTCGGAGCGCTCGGCGAGAAGGTGTTCGGCGCCGGCCGCGACGTCGACGACCTCGTCTACGTCCGCCTCTCTGCCGGGGTCGGCGCCGGTCTGATCCTGTCCGGCCGCCCGTTTCACGGGTCGCTCGGCGTCGCGGGCGAGATCGGGCACGTGCTCGTGGATCCCGGCGGAGCGATCTGCCGCTGCGGGAACCGTGGCTGCCTCGAGACGATCGCCAGCCCGGTCGCCGTGGCGGCTCTGCTCGAGCGCAGCATCGAACGGCCGGTCACGATCAGCACGCTGCTCGAGCTGGTCGCCGCCGAGGACCGCGGCGCACGACGCGCCGTATCAGACGCCGGCGCCACGGTGGGCACCGTGGTCGCGGCGCTCGTCAACATCATCAACCCCGAGCTGGTGGTCGTCGGCGGCGAGCTCGCCGCAACGGGTGACGTGGTGCTCGACCCGATCCGCAGAGCGATCGAGCGCCACTGCGTCGCGCCGGCATCGAGCGCGGTGCGCGTCACCGCGGGGATGCTGGGGCCGCGCGCCGAGGTGCTGGGGGCGGCGGCGCTGATTCTCGCGCAGTCACCGCAGGTCCTCGCCGAGCGGGTACTTCAGTGAGGCGTCAGGAGCGTCTTCCCCTCGGCCTGGGTTCTGGAGGCGAGACTTCGAGCTGGTCGGCCACGATGTCCGAGAGGTCCAGCGGGTCAAACAGCCTGAAGCCGAGGAGCTCCCGCGCCTGCTCGATCCGCGCCGCTGGCCGTTCGCACTCTGGACATGCGATGAGATACGTCGCCGCCTCGGTGGTGAAGCGAACCCGACACCGGCGACAGCAGAGGTGACTCATGCCGACGATCGGTTGGCGCCAGGTCGGACCGGAAGCGGGGCCTGATCGGTCGAGGCATCCGGGCACCAGCACCCCGCGAAATCGGTCATAGGTCGTCGCGCGTCTCGGCTCCAGCGGCGAACGCGCCGGGGTGGCGCCCACGGCCGAACAGCCGCAGAGTGTGCCATTCCGGATCGCGCCGCTGCGGCGGCGCGTCGACCGACGGCCCGCCCAACGTTAAGACGCCGCCAACCAACCCTTCCGTTGCAGTCGGCATGGCGTACCGCCTCTCTGCTCCTCTGATAAGAAACCGCCCGGAAAGCGAGAGGAGCGCGGCTCGCTGAGCGCACGCCGAGCTTACCATGGCTGCCTAAGCTCGCTGCCGGCCTGTGGCCGGCGAGGGTGGTGTCGAGATGCCGCTCTCGCGGGCATCACCGCGCTGCTGATGATCTCGCTGTCGCCCGCCCCGCCTCCTACAGATCGGGCCCGGCTTTCGGGACTCGAAGCAGAAGGACGTGATCCGGGTTGACGCCGACGCGATCCCCCGAGTCCGCCTCGGTCATCCACGCGAACTCCATGATCGATCCGCGGGCCGCCGCGAGGATCGTGGCTTCGACCTGCTGCGGATCCCCTTCGACCCGCAGGAGCCCACCTCCGGTGAGCGTGAGCTCAGTGACCGGCAACGCTGCCCATCCCCACGTTCACGCCGCGGCGTCCAGCGGCCAGCTCACGCCGCGAACTCCGACACCGAGTAGGCGTTGCAGCCCAGGACATCACAGGTTTGCCGCTCCGGATCGATGAGATTCTCGCGGTAGACAATGAACGGCTGATGGGGACCCATGTCGAAGATCGCGGTGACGGTGCCGCCCCAGACGGGGTCGGGCTCGCCAACAGCGGTCACGCAGTCGAGGTTGCCGCGGCGCGTCCAGAGCTCCATGATCCGGCGCTGATTCGGCGCGCGCCCCATCTGCAACTCGACTTGCTGACGCAGCTGCTGATAGGTGCGTTCGCCGGCCTGACCGTCGCCGGTGGGGATGAAGAACGGGGTCATCGCGGATCAGAGCACTCGGTGGGTCTATCTCGTCCGGCTGGTCACCCGGCCGCAGCCGGCCTGCATCGGTTCAGCGGTGGCCCCGGCACCGAGATGACTGACCCGACCGGCGAACATCTGGCTTCTCCTCGTAGCGGCGGGGGATCTCGAGAGGTCGTGCTAAACCGGTCAGCGCGACCCCGAACGAGGTGCTCCTCTTGGGCACCGTAGCACCTCCAGAGTGGGCGTCAATACGCCGTGCCCCGGGGTGTTGAGGACGACGACAGCGCCCTCGCGGTCGAGCCGTCGACGGCGATGGTCGTCGGCATCCGCTATCGTCCGTGACGGCTGAGCGTCCGCTCGGCCTCTACCGCAGTGCCACGCGTTTCGCCAGTTCGCTGTTCTCAGCGCCTTTGTGTCACGCAGCGCACGAGAACGAGGGAGGGCATTCATGCCCACAGGAACAGTGAAGTGGTTCAGCGACGACAAGGGTTTTGGATTCATCACCCCGGATGACTCGGGCAAGGACCTGTTCGTGCATCATTCGGCGATCCAAGGCGACGGCTACCGGTCTTTGACCGAGGGCGCCAAGGTGAGCTACGACGCCGAGCAGGGCCCGAAGGGTCCCGCCGCGGCCAACGTCTCACCCGTCTGATCTGGCACCAGCGGTGGGGGCCCACGTCCCCACCGCTGCACTGCCCCACCGTCTGGGCGCGCCAAGCGCTCCATAGCAGAACTTCAGCACCGCGCCGCCTGCGGGCGATAGCCGCACGTTCAGCAACGCGTCAAACCAGGAGGCGATGATGAGTTCACGCGGTAAGAAAAAGATCACGATGGCCAAGCTCAACCGCGAAGCCCGACTGCGTGAGCGCCGCGTCGAGAAGAAGGCGCGCAAGGAGGCGCGGCGCGACGCCGCCGCGACCCAACCGCCGGATGACCTCTCGCAGACCGAAGACAACGACCTCCTAGGCGATACAGAGCCTCTGGTGAGGACCGGCGAGGGCCCGCAGCGCGAGCTCTCCTGAGCCCATAAGAGGGCTCACCCGTCGCCCCATCGGGGGGCGAGCTGATCATCCCGATGCACGGGTAGGCGTCTACTAGCGGAGGAACGTTCAGCGGGCGGCCCCAGATATCTTGCTCGAGATGTCGGCGAAAGCGCAGCAGGACCGTGTGGTCGTCGCGCTCGCGGCCGTCACGTGTGGGCGGCTCTCTGGAGCCGCGACCGTTCGTGCAGGCAGGGGGCAGTGCTCCGCGTCAGCCGATCAGTACCGCGTGAAGGTGACCGAGCCGCGGTCTGGGTCAGTCGCCGCAGCGGATCCGATCGGCGAACACAGCCCGGAGGTCGTCCTAGAGCACTGGGGCGGCGACGCCGAACTGCTCACCTTGCGCTCACCAGTGACCGGAGCGCTGAGACCGTCTGGACGGCTCGAGCGCGCGCGGGTAGCCGCCCGTGCTGTCAACTACTACGACCTCGACTCTCTGCAGATCGCGTATCCGGACGGGGCAGAATTGTTAGCGGGCAGAATCGAGCTCGTTCTCTACGGACCCCGTCGGGGCTTTCTTCGCCGCCGAAACCGGCTCTTGCGCGCCTCGGTCAACGAGCTCTTGTAAGCGCTCACTTCCTCGAGCGGCAGAAGCACCGCACGCCGCCGTAACGCAGGACGATCGCGTCACGAGCCAGGTGACGCTCAGCGGACAGCGATGGGCACGCTCAAACGGAAAGGCTGCGCGAGGACGACTCGGTGCATGCGCGCTTGGCAGATTCACGGCGCCCGGTGCAAGCGGGATCCTATAGTCAGCAGCATGAAAGCAGTACTTGCGGTCGTCGCGGTCGTCATCGCCGTCATCATCGTGCTCAAGGTCATCGCCGCGGTCAGCGCGCTCGTACTCGCGTTCGTCCCGGCCATCATCGCACTCGGCGGCGGGTACGCGGTCGGCCAGATTAACGGCGCGCGACGAGAGCGGCGCAAGCTCGAAGCCAAGCGCGGCGGGCAGTTGCCCAAGTAAAGAGGCTGACCGAGCCGCACCGCTGGCGTCCAGAGACCAACCCCCGGCGACGGCACGATCATTACCGGTCGGTGAGCAACGACGTCCCGACGCGACCCAGCGTCAGAGCTCTCCTACCTCGCCTCCACGCACGGTCCAGGTGGTGCCTAGAAGCTGTTTGTCGGGCGCTCGTATTCTGGTTTCCTACGAACCCACCTTGGCACAGACCGCGACAGCGTCGACCCCGACGTCCTCGGTCGTCACCGAACTCGCCGGCGAGGTCACCATGTCGACCTCCCACGCGTTATTCGATCCCCCATCTACGCCTGTCGGGCCCTCGAAGCCCATGACCATGCCGCCGAAGCCAAGTGGCGCGCCCGAGGCTCCACCACCGCCGCTTAGCACTTGCTCCCCGGCAGGGCAATCGGCAACGACACTGGCGTGGTTCACAGGCGCCGAGACGACCGTGTTGTTCCTGACCACGGTGTAACCGGAGACGCCGGGGCTGCCCATGGCCCCCTGTAGTCCCTGCAGTCCCTGCGGCCCCGGCACCCCTTGCGGTCCCTGAGGACCCTGCGGCCCGGCTGCGCCTGCCTTGCCCGTTCTTCCTTGCAGTGCCTTGCGAGCCTTCTTGCTTATATCCACCAGCCTGATCGTGCCGTTCTTGATCTGATGGCTCGTGATCAGCGCGGTCGTAGCCGACGCCGTTCCCGCGGTGGCGATCACGATCGCCAAAATAGCCACAACTAGCGAAGCGCTCGGTCTTCTCATCGGTTTCTCCACCCTTTGGCTCCAATAAAGCGTCGCAACCCTACCGGCTGCGCCACGTCAACGAGACAGGCCGTGCGCGCCCGACACGCCCGCAAACGAGAGATGCCGGACGGCGTGCGCGCCACCCTGGTCGCTCGATCGCGACCATCCCGGCGCACGTCGGCGTGACCGCGACGACACTGAAGA
>DATNKY010000231.1:0-5391 GCA_035603155.1 Solirubrobacteraceae bacterium | reverse complement strand
GACGGTGCGCGCCAGCCGGGTGTCGATGATGCGCTTGCCGGCGACGTCGTCGACGTCGAGCAGGAAGGCAGGCCGGTCCTCAGCGGTGGTCGGGCGCGCGCCCTCGGGCGGCAGGAGCGGTTGCGCCGGCTCGTAGTAGGTCCGGCTCGCCGCGACCGAGACAAGTTCCCGTTCGGGCCAGCGCAGTGCCGTGAGACGTCCGCCGAACACGCATCCGGTGTCGATGTTGATCGTGTGGTTGATCCACTTGGGGTCGGCAACCGGGGTGTGGCCGTAGACGACGGCCGCTTCGCCGCGGTATTCACGCGCCCACTGCGCCCGGACGGGGAGGCCGAATTCGTCGGTCTCGCCGGTCGTCTCCCCGAACAGGGCAAAGTCGCGCACTCGAGTAGACGACCGTCCCTGGTAGCTCTGCTTCATCCCGGCATGCGCGACGACGAGCCTGCCGTCGTCGAGCACGAGGTGGCTGACCAGCCGGTCAAGGAAGTCTCGTGCCTGATCACGGAACTCGTCAGATTCTCGGTCGAGCTGTTCGAGGGTTTCGCGCAGGCCGTGGGTGATCTGCACGTCGCGGCCCTTGAGCTTGCGCACCAGCTTGATGTCGTGGTTGCCGGGAAGACAGATCGCCGTGCCGGCGTTCGCCATCGACATCACCAGACTGAGCACCGCCGGAGTGTCCGGTCCTCGGTCGCCGTAATCGCCGAGAAAGACCGCACGACGACGCTCGGGCGCGGTGATCGTGACCCCGTCGCCGGCGACCTTATACCCCAAGCGGCGCAGCAGTTCCGTCAGCTCGGAGTAGCAGCCGTGGATGTCGCCGATGACGTCAAACGGTCCGTGGTCTGCCCGGCGGTCGGTCCACAGCGGCGCGCGCCGAACCTCAGCGGCATCGATCTCCTCGACGGAATGCAGCAGATGCACGCGCCTGAACCCCTCGCGCTGCAGACCCTTGATGGATTTGTCCAGCTGGGCTCGCTGCTGACGCACGACATGCCGGCCAAAACTGCGATTCGGCCGTAACCGGTTGCGCTCGTCGCAGATCGCCTGTGATATGTCGAGCACGATCGCGACCGGGAACAGGTCGTGTTGCTTGGCAAGCTGAACGAGGGGACGGCGGGCCTCGCGCTGCACATTGGTTGCGTCAACGACCGTGAACCGGGGCTGCGCCAGACGACGGCCGACGATGAAGTGCAAGACCGCAAACGCGTCCGTGGTCGCGTGCTGGTCGTTCTCATCGTCGGCGACCAGGCCGCGACAGAAGTCGGAGGAGATCACCTCCGTCGACGCGAAGTGACGCCGCGCGAACGAGGTCTTCCCCGAACCCGACGGTCCGATCAGCAACACGAGGCTGGGGTCGGGAAGGTCGATTCTCATCGGGTGAACACCGCCATCTGGGTCGGGGCTCCAACGGCCGCGTCCTCGGGCCCGACCGGCAGAAAGCGGATCGAGTACCCGTACGTGTCGGCCACCCGCTCCCCCCACGTCGCGAACTGTGCTCGCGTCCACTCAAACCGATGATCGGGATGGCGAAACTCGCCGCTGGGCAACGACTCCCAGCGCACGTTGTACTCCGCGTTGGGGGTCGTCACCACGACCGTTCCCGGTCGCGCCGAGCCGAAGATGTTGTGCTCAGCCGACGAAAGACGCGACGGATCCAGATGCTCGATCACCTCGACCAGGACGGCCGCATCAAATCCGACCAGTCGCTTGTCGCGATACGTCAGCGGGCTGTGCAACAGCGTGATGCGGTTTCGCTGAGCGTCGTGCATGTAGTCGAGCTTGAGTCGGCGGGCTGCGTGCTCGAGGGCGCGTACTGACACGTCCGCTCCGACGATCAGCTCATAGTCGTCAGACAGCAGCCGTTTCAGCAGTGTCCCGGACCCGCAACCCAGGTCGAGCACGCGTCGAGCCCCTGATGCTTTCACGACCGATGCGACGGCGGCGAGACGTTGGTCGCGAAGCGTGACGTGCTCGGCAGGCTGGAGCTCCGCCTCAGGCTCGTCTACCGGCGCCGGGGCGTCGTCCAGCTGCGCCAGCGCCGGGAAGAACAGTCGCGCCTGCCGCTTGAGGTAGCGCCGGACGATCAGGTCGCGTAGGGGGTGCACCGCAAGCCATCCCTCGCCGCGCCGCAGGAGTTTCTCGATCTCCGCGTCGTCGACCCAGTAGTGCTTGTCGTCATCGAGCACCGGCAGGAGCACATACAGGTGAATGAGCAGATCGGCCAGACGCATATCGCCCGACAGCCGGAGGCTGACGTAACGACTGTCTCCCCACAACGGAAACTCCGAGTCCAGACCAATCGGCGCGACCTCGACCACGTACCCCAGCGGCTCGAACAACCGACGAACAAGCGACTCGCCGTCCTGCGCCGGCACCACCGGCAACCATGCCTCCAGCGCGATTGCGGTGCCCGCAAGCTCCTCACGGCCCTTGCACGTGCCTGCCATCGCGCTCTTGAACACGCTCACCATTGCGACCGACATGAACGACGACGCGACATACGGCCGGTCATTGACGTGCTCCGCCAACGCGAAGTTGCTACCTGCCCGGCCGCGGCGGACCAGGCCGACCGGATCGATATCGAGAAGCAACGCCGCCGTGCACCGATCCAGGCCGGCCTCCGGGTAGAAGACGTGCGCACCCCCGAACGGGAGCGAGAACGTCTGCACCCGGTCAGGATGCTTGTGCAGCAGGAAGCCCAGATCCGTCGCAGGCCGGTGCGTCGTCGAGATCGTCAGAAGCACGAGCCGAGGCTATCGGCACACGCCAGGACCGGCTTGATCCCGCCGGCATCGGCGATGACGCGGACCCAGCCGCCGTGGCGATTACCGAGGCGCAGCTTATAGTCGACCGGGTCGGTCGTCCCGACCACCAACCTGGTTGTTTGAACCTTGCTCACGTCGTCTTTTCAGTCCGCCGCGAGCATCGCACCGCCGCCCGGGTCAACGCACCGTAGGTCACCTACCGGCAACGTTCGGCACGCTCGGCGTCAGAATGGTCTCGTGACCAAGGCGTCGGCGCCCGATGTTGTTCGTGCCGTGTTGCGCACTCGGAGAACGCTCCTTGCCGACGTCGACCTTGGTGAAAAAGCGCCGGAGCGCGTCCTGTTACGTAGCGACGTGAGTGGGACGGTGCAGCTCCATGAGCTTGTGTCGGGCGATCTGGCCCAGCTGACCTTGTTGCCCGAGCCGGTGGCGAGTGCGCACTACGTCCCGGGAGCTCGCCGGGCGGTGCTCGCCATCGATGAGGGCGGAAATGAGCGACATCAGCTCTATCTGATCGACCTTGATGACGCGGCGGCCGCGACCGTGGCGGGGTTCGATCGTCTGCGCGCGCTGACGAGCGATCTACGGTTCGGGCACCAGTTCGCGGGCGTCTCGCCGGACGGTCGCACGCTCGCATACGTGTCCGATCGCAGTAACGGCGTCGATTTCGACCTGTGGGTGTGCGACCTCGAGCGCGGTGAGCACCGTCTGTTGCATGCGGGCGGCGCCTGGTATCAGCCCGCGTCGGGATTCTCCCCCGGCGGGCGCTTCGTGTCGTTGCTGCGGCCTGGCTCGCGACCGCTCGATGTCGACCTCGTGCTCGTCGACGCCACTTCGGGCGGCGCACAGGTCCCGATCGCGCATCCCGGTGAGGCGGCGCTGATCGGACCGCCGGCGTGGGTGAGCGATACGGTCTTCTACGTCTCCTCTAACGCGGGCAGGGAGTTCGCCGCGGTCGTCCGGCACGACCTGGGCACGAGCGAGACCGCAACCGTCCCGGGGACCGGTGCACAGTTCGACGCGGAGGTCGTGTCTGCCGGCGCGGCGGCGACCATGGTGATCGAGAACCGTGACGGCGCGAGCACCATGTGGCGCTATGACACGCAGACCGGCGAACGCTGCGATGTCCCGCTGCCCGAGGCGGGCGTGACCAACGCCTGGTTCCTCGAGCCGCCTATCGCCACCACCGACGGGTCGCGGCTCTACTACACGCTGACCACCCCGCGCCGCGCGGGCGACGTCTACAGCTACAACGTGAGAGATGGCGAGACGCGCCGGCTGACACACAGCCCCGCCGAGCTGGCGCCCGAGGCGCTCGCAGCGCCCGAACTCGGCGAGGTCGAGAGCTTTGATGGCGAGCGGGTCCCGCTGTACATCTTCCGCCCACGCTCGTCCGAGTCACGGCCCGCGGTCGTGGTCGAAGTGCACGGCGGTCCCGAAGCGCAGTCACTCCGATTGTTCAGCCCGGAGGTCCAGGCTTTGGTGGCGGCCGGCTACGCCGTCGTCGTGCCAAACGTACGCGGCTCGACCGGATACGGCAAACGGTATGCGTCGCTTGATGACACGACCAAGCGGCTCGACTCCGTCCGAGACCTGCGCTCGGTCCACGATGCGCTCGATTCGCTCGGCTTCGACTCGGGGCGGGCGGTGCTGTGGGGCGGCTCGTACGGTGGCTACATGACGCTCGCCGGGCTCGCGTTTGCACCCGAGCTGTGGGCCGCCGGCGTGGACATCGTCGGCATCTCGAACCTCGTCACGTTCCTTGAGCAGACCTCCGAGTACCGCCGCGCACATCGCGAACTGGAATATGGGTCACTGGCGCACGACCGGGACTTCCTGACCGAAGCGTCGCCGCTGACGCACGTCGACGCGATCCGTGCGCCGCTATTCGTGATCCACGGTCGCAACGATCCACGCGTGCCGCTCGGTGAGACGCAGCAGCTCGTAGCGAGCCTCGAGCGACGAGGTGTGCATCACGAGCTACGCGTCTACGACGACGAGGGACACGGCGTCGCGCGGCTCGCCAACCAACTGGACGCCTACCCGCGCGCGATCGAATTCCTCGACGAAGTCCTCGGACGCTGAGCCCGACCGGACGCTCAGCTGCTGACACTTCCCTCCTCTTCATCCAAGCGTCCACCGATGACGATCGTGGACTCGTCCGGCGGCCGTGCCTCGGCCGCCCCGAAAGCGAAATACTGTTCAAAGCCGGCCGGGGTCACGAACATCAGCACGGGCACGTCCTTGTCCGTCCGGTTGGCGAAGGTGTGTGGCTCGCCGCGCCGCGCGAGCGCCACCTCACCGGCTCTGACGATTGAGACCCCGTCGCCAACGCGGAAGATCAGTTCGCCGGCAAGCACGTAGAAGCCCTCGTCAAACGCTGGGTGCAGATGCAGTCGCGGTCCTGCGTGACCGGCGGGCACGACGTCCCGGACCAGACCGAGGTGGCCCCCCGTACTCTCCCCATCAATCAAGATCATCGGTCGCGACAATAGTCGCAGGACGGTGACGTGCGTTCTGGGTCGAGAGGTGCCGAACGTCCGGCGCCGGCTCAAGTCTGCAGATCCAGGATCGCGCCGGTCAGCCAGTCGACCTCGTCTCGCCAGGACGTGACGGCCGCGGCAGG
>DATNKY010000600.1:0-4216 GCA_035603155.1 Solirubrobacteraceae bacterium | reverse complement strand
CCTGACGGCGGCGATCCTGTGTGCCTGGATGTCGGCGTTGGCGGGCGAGATGTCGGGGTCGATCCCGGAGGCCGAGGTGTCGGCAGCATCGACCGGCACCTTGCCCGTCGTCAGCGCTGGGTCATACGGCTTCTCGAGCGCCAGGTAGGCCTTGATGTTCGCGACGATCGCCTGCTTGGTCAGAACGCTGTTGGGGCCGAGGTTGGCGAAGGTGGTGGCGGCGGCGTTGTACGGGGGAACCGTCCCCGACGGGCGCGACTGGAAGTAGCGCGGGTCGGGTTTGGTCACCGGATTGCCGTCGGAGTCGAGCTTGACCTTGCCGGTCTTGGGGTTGATCACGGGAGTCGCGAACTGCTGGCCGATGATCTTCGAGCCGACGAGCTTGCCGTCGCGGAAGATCTTCTGGCCGTTGGCATTGCCGGGGAACGCGACCTGTGACACGCCGGTGATCACAAGTGGGTACAGGACGCCCAGCAACAGGGTCAGGACGATGATTCCGATGGCTGATGTGACGATGTCTTTTCTCATCCGTATAGGTGTCCGGTCAGGCCCTGCACGATCGGTCCGAGCAGCAGAGCGGGGAAGAAGGTCAGCGCGCCGACGAGGATGATCACGCCGATCAGCAGCACCACGAACGTCGGGTTGTCGGTACGCATCGTCCCGAGGCCGGCGGGACTGATCCGCTTGCCGGCGAGCGCGCCGCCGACCGCCAGCGCGAACAGGATCGGCGCGTATCGCGCGAACAGCATGTCGAAGCCACCGACGAGGTTCGCGAATGTGATCCCGTGGGACCCCAGGTTGCCGGCGTTGGGCTGGATGAAGCCGGTGTAGCCCGCGAACGCCGAGCCGTTGTTGTTCGCCTGAGACAGATATGCGTAGAAGGTCTCGGAGAAGCCCTGCGGACCGCCGGCGGCAACGGAGGAGATCGACGCCCGCCCGGCGGCGCTGGCCGTGCCCAACGCGGTGCAGAACAGCGCCGCCAACGGCGTGATCAGGATCCCGAGCGAGATCAGCTTGATCTCTCTTGCCTCGATCTTCTTGCCGAGGTACTCCGGCGTCCGACCGACCATCAGGCCGCCGAGGAAGACCGCGAGCAGCACGTAGAGCAGGATCGAGTAGAGACCGGTCCCGACGCCGCCGAAGATCACCTCGCTCGCCGACAGGTTGGCGAACGGGATGGCGCCGCCGATGCCCGTGAATGACTCCAGGGCGCTGTTGACGGCGCCACACGAGGTGACGGTGGTGACAACGTTGAACAGCGCGGAGCCGGCGATCCCGAAGCGCTGCTCCTTACCCTCCAGGTTGCCGCCGGTCGAGCCGTGTGTGACGGCAGTGTGCAATCCAGCGGCGTGTTGGGCCGGCGAACCGTGCGCCTCGGCGATATAGGCGACGATCACCGCGCCGAGGAACATGATCATCATCGCCGAGTAGATCGCGTAACCCTGCCTGCGGTTGCCCGTGATTCGCCCGTACATGAACACCAGGGCAGCGGGAATGATCAGCACCAACAGCATCTCGAAGAAGTTCGTGAAGCCAGACGGGTTCTCGAACGGGTGCGCCGAGTTGACGTTGAAGAAGCCGCCGCCGTTGGTCCCCAGCATCTTGATCGCCTCCTGGGAGGCGACGGGCCCCATCCCGATCGTCTGGGTGAGCCCGGTGATCCCATGCACGGTCACGTATGAGGCGAAGTTCTGGATCGAGCCCTGGAATACGAGCACCAGTGCAGCGAGGATCGAGATCGGCAGCAGGACGTACAGGATCGTGCGCACCATGTCGTGCCAGAAGTTGCCCAGGCTCTTGCCGCTGCGGCCGATGATCCCCCGGATCAGCGCCACCGCGACCACGATTCCGACGGCGGGCGAGATGAAGTTCTGAACCGTCAGCCCTACCATCTGGCTGAAGTAGCTCATCGTCGTCTCGCCGCCGTAGAACTGCCAGTTCGTGTTCGTCAAGAACGACGAAGTCGTGTTGAACGTGACGTTCCACGGGGCCGAGTGGAAGTGCTCCGGGTTGAGCCCGGTCCAGTTCCATAGCGTCTGCGTGCGCAGGATGAAGTACAGAAGGAGCCAGCCTGCGACCGAGAAGATGATCAGGCTCTTCGCGTACGCCTTCCAATCCTGTCCGCGGTTGGGATCGACGCGCAGGACTCGGTACAGCAACCGCTCGGGGCCGCCGAGAACACGGTCCATAAACGTGTGCTCACCGGTATAGACGGCCGCCATGTAGCGACCGAGCGGGAGCGCGAGCGCGGTCAAGCACACTGCGAACAGGAAGATCGTCAGCCAGCCCAGGAACGTCATCGCCTAGAACCTCTCTCCGCGCAGCAGCGCGTACAGGAGGTACAGGCAGACGATCGCCGACACGATCAGGCCGAAGAGGTCCGCGCCGCTCATATGCGGTCGATCCCGGCGATCAGCGCGTACAGCAGCGCGAATGCAACCAACGCGAGAACTACGGCTAGAACATCCATGCGGTGATCCTCGCCGCCCGCCCGTCAAGGCGGCGTGCAGAATCAGGCCGCGGTCATACAGATGTTGTGAAGATGCGCTCGCGCTCCCAAGTCAGCGGCAATTCGCGCTTGGGCACAACGAGCGGCTCCGTCGGGAGCATCCGCTCGAGCAGCGCCAGGACCGATGCGCGCAACTCGTACACGATCGGCGCGAGAATCGCCCGGGTCGCGTCCTTGGTCCCCGCCCGGCCGTGGGGACGGCGGTCTGGAAGCGCGCGGCGCGCGATCACGGTTGCCGCGTCGGCGGCCGTGGCGCGCGCGCCCGCGCGGGCGCGCTCGCCCTCGAGCTCGACGACCGAGACCCGGGCAGAGGCCCACGCGGCCGCTCCGGCACACGCCCAGGCCGTCTCGCGCGCGGCGGTGCGTGCCGCCGTCCAGGGCGCTGAGCGATCAGCGCCGCGCGCGCCGCGGGCGCGCATCCGGGCGCGACCCACCGGGACGATGGCCGCCCCGAGCGTGGGTTCGTCGAGCACCGCCGGCAGCGAGCGCAGCTCCGCGGCCGGCTCAGCGAGCCCGGCCGCCGCCAACCACGTGGGCGTGTACTCGCGAATCAGCCAGTCCATCGCCATCCACGAGCGCGCTTCGTCGAGCCCGTCGTAGGCGGTCCCGATCGTACGAGTCAAATAGGGGCGCAGCCGCTGGCGCGGCTCGTGCTCCAGACCGTCGTTGAGCGCGATGCAGATCGCGCGCAGCGCCGGGCTGACGCACTTCGGCTGGTCGGAATGTGGCTCTCCCGCCAGATGACTGACCCATTCCATCGCACAGCGCCCGTCATCGGGGGTCGCGTGCGTCCCATAGGCGAGTGTGTAATCGGTGCTCATCAGGCCTCCTACGGGGCTTCTCGGTCGGCGAACCGATTGTTGCGCGCCGAGCACAAAACGTCCAGTCCGAGCGGTGGGACCCTAAGCTACGCAGAGCATGTCCGACCCGCCCCAGTTCCGTCAGTCCTTCACGCGGCTGACGTCGTCGTTGATGATCCTGATCGGGGTCGCGTTGCTGGTGCGGACGATCGTCGCCGGAGGCGGTGCGGCAGCGGTCGGAGTGGTGCTCGGTGTCCTGTTTGTTGGCGCCGGAGCCGGACGGCTCTACCTGCAGTACCGAGGCGGTCAAGGTCACCGCCCGCCTAGGTGAACAAGCGCCCCCTCAGCTACCGAGCGCTGTTCGCCGTCGTCTACACGACCTCGGTCAGCTCGGTCTACTTCGCGCTCGGGGTCGTCGCGCATCACGCCGACGGACTGACCCCGCTGGTCTTCCTCGCGGCGGGGATCTTCTTTGCGCTGACCGCGATGACATTCGGAGAGGGCGCGGCATTGCATCAGGAGCGCGGCGGCTCGGCGGTCTTCGCGCGGTACGCGTTCAACGAGCTCGTCAGCTTCGTCGCCGGCTGGTCGATCGTGCTCGATTACACGATCCTGATCGCGGTCACGGCGCTGACCGTGCCCGCGTACCTGGCCGCGTTCTGGGGTCCGATCGGCCACGGCGCCGTGCAGCTGATCGTCGCGGTCGCGGTTATCGCGTTCGTGCTGATCGACAATGTCACCGGCGTCAGCGCCCAGCGTCTGCGCCGGTGGGTGTTCGTGACGGTCGCCGATCTCGGTCTGCAGGCGCTGGTGATCGTGCTCGGGCTCGTGCTCGTGTTTCACCCCGAGCGGCTCAGCCAGAGCATCGACCTGTGGACGCACCCGACGCTGAGCGATCTCGCGTTCG
>DATNKY010000586.1:0-7063 GCA_035603155.1 Solirubrobacteraceae bacterium | reverse complement strand
CAACCTGATCCGTCTCGTATGAGCGGACTCCCGACAGGCCCGCCTCTCCCGGGGAACGGCTCGCGACACTAACCGAGATCGGCTACGGGTTCGCCAAGCCTCGATCTGGCGCGAGGGGTCTGGCCATCTTGTCCAGGCGCCCGGCGGCGCGCATCACGGTATGCGTCTCGAACAGATACGGCATCGCGTTGCCCAAGGCGGCGTTGGGAACGAAGGGCGAGTGTGTCGCGGTCTCGGCGATCGACCGCAGCGCGAGTTCGTGAACGATGATCAGCGTCACCCGCTCTGTCCGCGACAACAGGCGCCAGAGCGCCGCTGCGTAGCGGATCCGCGCTTCGTCGACGCTCTCGCCATTAGGAAACCGGTCGGCCGAGGTGTGGTTCGCCTTCCATGCCCAATAGTCCTCAAGAGGGCTCCCGTCGAAGTCTCCGGCTCGGAGCTCATCGAGTCCCGGCTCGATCAGAACCGGCACGGGGCGTGCGGCAAGCGCTAGCGCCGCGGTCTCTTGGGTGCGCTGGTAACGAGTCGCGACGACCAATTCAATGTCCAGGCCGGCGACCTGCGCTCCGAGCTCGCGTGCTTGCTCGCGTCCGCGGTGCGTGAGCGCCACCGACCGACGGGGATCGCTGCTCACCACGCCAGCGGTGTTGGCGGTTGATTCGGCATGACGGGCGAATACGAACAGGCGCGGCGATACCTGACTCGTGGGAGCTTGTTCGATCGCCATGTGGTTGTCGCGTGCGTTCATGGGTCGCCCAACTGACGCTCGAGCCGCCGCTTCCGGTGGGTGACGAGCAGCGGGGCGAGAATCAACATTGTTCGCCACGACGGATCGGAGGCTCAAAGACGACGCTGGCCGGCGCAGGCGAAGTGATCAAGCCCGACGGCCGGTGCTCATCGCGCCGCAGCCTCCGTCGTGGCGCCGAGTCCCTGTGGGGCGGCGTCCGCGGCCTCGAAGTGGTGGCAGTTGCCGATTGCGTTACGGGCGAGCGCAGCCTTGACGGTAGGCACGCGAGACTCGGCCCGGCCGGGCAGGATGATCATCGCCAGAGCGAAGCCGAGGATGAAGATTCCGACCGACCACCAGAACGCCGTGGTATAGCCGTGAACTGCCGCGGCGTCGGGCAGGCCGGGGGTGTGGAGGTGACTGACGGTGTAGCTGGCGACGGCGCTGGCGAAGATCGTGCTCAGCAGGGAGGTGCCGACCGAGCCGCCGACCTGCTGGGAGGTGTTCACCATCGCTGAGGCCACCCCGGCTTCACGTCCCGCCACGCCCAAAGTCGCCGTCGAGAACGCCGGCGCGAAGATGCATCCCATCCCGAGGCCGAGGACGAGCAAACCGGGAAGGACATCGCTGGCGTAGCTGGAGCCGGGCGTCAGGCGCGTGAACAGGAACATCGCGAGCGCCCCGAGGGTGGTGCCGGCGAGTACCAGCGGCTTGACCCCGGTGTGCTGGATCACGCGGGTCTGCACGGTGGTCGAGGTGACCACCAGCACACCCGTCAGCGGCAGGAACGCGAGTCCGGTGGTGAGCGGCGAAAGGCCGAGCTGCTGCTGCAGGAAGTAGGAGAGAAACAGAAATACGGCAAGGGTGCCCGCGCCAGCGAGCGCGATCGTGGTGTACGCGCCGCCGCGGGCCCGGTCCCAGATGACGTGCAGAGGCAGCAGCGGATGCTTGGCTCGGCGCTCGATGAGTACGAACGCCGTCAGGAGCACGGGGCTGGCGATGAGCGCGACGATCGTGGCTGTGGCACTCCAGGAGTGGGTCTCGGCGTTGGAGAAGCCGTAGACGAGCGCGAACAGGCCCAGCGCCGAGGTCAGGACTCCGGGTATGTCGATCGGATCGCGCTGCGGATCACGGTGATTGACCAGCAGGCGCAACGCCACGATCGTCGTGGGCACGGCGATCACAACGTTGACGTACAGGCACCAGCGCCAGGACAGGACTTGGGTGAGCGCGCCCCCGAGTATCAGCCCGAGCGAGGCGCCACCGCCGGCGATCGCACCGAAGATCCCGAACGCTGTGGGGCGGTCAGGGGACCCCTCGAAGGTCACGGTCAGCAACCCAAGCGCCGAGGGCGCGAGCAGCGCGCCGAATGCCCCCTGCAGCGTTCGGGCGACCACGAGCACCCCGAAGGACTGGGCCAGACCGCCGATCGCCGAGGCGGTCGCAAACCCGACCAGGCCCGCGATCAGGGTCCACTTGCGCCCGAACAGATCACCGAGCTTGCCACCCAGCAAGAGGAGGCTGCCGAACGCCAGCGCGTAGGCGGTGACGATCCACTGCCGGCTGTCCGTGGAGAAACCCAGCGCCTTCTGTGCCGAGGGGATCGCGATCGTCACGATCGTCGCGTCGAGCACCACCATCAGCTGCGCGACGCTCAGCAGGGCCAGGACCCCCCATCGATTTGGCTCACGATCCGTCGAGGTCCCTGACGGGCTGCCGCCGAGCACCACGACATCGGCCCGGATGTCAGATCCCGCCGCGCTTTCGATGTCCGGTGTCATGCTTCGCTCCTCGGAGGTAGATTGACGTCGCGGCTCTCGCTCAACCGACTTAATCTCCCAACGAATCAGGTGAGCCGTCGTCGCCGAATCCCGGCGATCGGAGGTCTGCGCGGTGACGCCAAACGGTGCTTGAAGCAGTCCTTGAGGCGAGCCCGATCTCCGTCAGCGCAGAAATCGCACGAATCCGGTGAGGACGCCTCACCGACTCGGGCGCAACGCTGAGGGCATCGCTCGCAGTCGACGACAAGGAGAAGTTCGATGAGCACCCATGTGACTGACGCCAACCTCATTCCCGACGTCGGCCGGATCCGTTGGCGGATCGATCCGAGACGCTCGAGCGTCGAGTTCCACGTTCGCAACTTCTGGGGCCTGGCGACCGTGAAAGGAAGCTTCGAGCGCTACGACGGCACCCTGGAGCTGAACAAGACGCCCGCGATCGAACTGACGATAGACGCGGCGAGCCTCACCACGAGCAACGAGAAGCGTGACATCCACCTGCGCTCCGGCGACTTCTTCGACGTCGCCGACCACCCGCAGGTCCGCTTCGTCTCCGACAGCGCCACGCTCAGCGGCCAGCAGCTCAAGGTACACGGCCGCCTGTACGCCGGCGGAACGAGCATCTCAGTCGACTTGGACGCCACAGTCACCTCCGTCGGCGACGAGCTCGCAGTCGAGGCCGAGACCCACGCCAACCACCGCCACCTCGGCATGACGTGGAACCGGCTCGGCATGCTCCGGACCCCCAGCAAGCTGATCGTCCACGCCCGGCTGGTCCAGGACGGCAACTAACCGACGCTCTGTCATGCCCGGGCACAGGCCGTTGGGACGGCTTCCATCTCCAGGAGCGACAAGATGAAAGCCGCGGCGTGATGTCCACTCTGAGGTCATCGTCACCGCGCATCGCTCGCGACCGACCGACCGTGGACCGCTTGCGACTGGGAGTCCCGCGGCGTTTGGCCGTGGCGCTTCTAGCCCTCGGTTGCGTCGTGTCGCTCCTTGCGCCGAACCAATCATGGGCCTCGAGTCACGCCGCTCGTCACGACACCCATGCGGGCAGCCCGCAGTCGCACCAGGCGCGCTACGTTCAGGTGTCGCCTGACACTGCCATGGCGTCACCCAGCCGGCCCGACGTGCGGTCGACCGCCGACGGTGCGTCCTTCCTGCTCGTCCTCGTCCTGGCGCTGAACTCGGCAGTGATGTTCATCCGGGTCGTCACCTCTCCACCGAGTTGGATGAAGGACTGAGCGTCCCAGCGATGAAGCGCTCGCCGGCGTTCGGGCGGGCTAGTCGAATAGCGCGTCGATCGATACCGCGATTTGGCGGCGGGCACCGGGCGCTGCGTGTAGCTGCCCGAGCTGCTCGCTGGGGCGGCTGACCCGGCATAGCTGCTGGAGCTGCTCGGTGAGAAAGCGTGAGGGTTTGCTGTAACCGTGGGCATCTCCGGTGCCGTTGGGGCGGTGGTAGTAGCGGACCGGCACGTAGAGATGAAGCGCTCGGCGGGCGCGGGTCATCGCGACGTAGAGCAGACGGCGTTCTTCGTCGATGCTGTCCTTCGAGCCGGCGGACATGTCGGCCGGAACGTTTCCGTCATACAGGGCGATCACGTGGACGGCGTGCCATTCGAGGCCCTTGGCGGAGTGGATCGTCGACAGCACGAGGTAGTCCTCGTCGAGATGCGGCGGTCCGGCGAGGTCGGCGCTCGATTGCGGCGGGTCGAGGACCAGCTCGCCGACGAAGTGCCGCAGCTCCCCGTGGTGCTCGCGTGCGGCCGCGACGAGCTGCTCGAGGTCCGCCAAGCGGATCGGCCCGTCGGGGTAGCGTGCCTCGATCAAGGGGGCGAGCGCGTCGCGTAGCCGCTGCGCGCGAACGCCGGCGCGCGGCTCGTCGCGAGTCTCGTGAAGCGCGGCCGCCAACGGGTCGGCGGTCTCGCGCGCGGCGGCCGGCAGCTGCGCGCGGGCCGTCGGCCATGAGTTGATCCAGCCGCTGTGGCCCGCCGCCACGAGCTGGTCGAGAACGCGTCTGGCGGTCGCTGGTCCGACGCCGTCCAGCAATTGCAGTACGCGAAACCAGGAAATCTCGTCGGCGGGGTTATCCGCCAGCCGCAGGAGCGCGATCAGGTCTTTGACGTGCGCGGCCTCGAGGTAGCGCAGCCCGCCGTACTTCACGAACGGGATCCGCCGCCGGGTCAGCTCGAGCTCGAGCAAGCCGGTGTCGTGCGAAGTGCGGCTGAGGACCGCCTGGTCGCGGAGGTCCATTCCCTGCTCGCGCGCCTCCATCACCCGGTCGCAGACCTCGGCGGCCTGCGCGGATTCGTCGCGGCAGAAGATCAGCTCGGGGGCCCTACCGTCTGAGCGCTCGGTGTGCAGCCGCTTGGGAAACGCGCGGCTCGCCTGCGCGGCGAGTGCGTTGGCAGCGTCGAGGACCGGCTGGGTGGAGCGGTAGTTGCGCTCGAGCGTCACGACCTTGGCCTCGGGGAAGTGGCTCGGGAACTGCAGGATGTGCTCGGCCGAAGCGGCACGCCAGCCGTAGATCGCCTGAAAGTCATCGCCGACCGCCGTGACCTCGCGCCGCCGACGGCGCAGGGCCCGGACGGTCTCGACCTGTAGCCCGTTGACGTCCTGGTACTCGTCGATCAGGAGGTGATCAAAGGCGTCCTCGATCGTCGGCCCGACGACCTCGTCGACGACGAGCGCTCGCCAGTAGAGCAGCAGATCGTCGAGGTCGAGCACACCGAGCGTCCGCTTCCGCGCGCCGTAGGCTTTGAACAGCGCTCCAAGCGCCTCGATGTGCTCCTCGCACCAAGGGAAGGTCTGCGTCACCACGGCCCTCAGCGGCTGCTGAGCGTTGACCGTGCGCGAGTAGATGTCCAGCAACGTGCCCTTCTTGGGAAACCGACGCTTGGCCTGAGCGTGACCGTGCTCCTCGCGGATTAGATCGATCAGATCGGCCGCGTCACCGGCGTCGAGGACGCCGAACCCGGGTGCCAGCCCGAGCGCGCTGGCATGCAGGCGAACGAAGCGATGCGCCACCGAGTGAAACGTCCCGCCGAGAACACCTTGCGAGCCCGACGGCAAGGACACCAGCGCGCGCGTGCGCTGAAGCATGTCTCGCGCGGCCCGGCGCGTGAACGTCAGCAGCATGATCCGCTCCGGCTTGACGCCCTCGGCCACCAGCCATGCCACGCGCGCGCACAGGGTCATGGTCTTCCCGGTACCGGCGCCCGCGAGAATCAGCAGCGGACCGTCGGGGTGGGTCGCCGCCGCTCGCTGGTCGGGATTCAACCGCCCGAGCCAACCCGGCTCGGCAGGTGTCGCTGCTGATCCCGACGCGAACATCTGTTCCCCACGCTAGAGACGGGGCCGGACGAACCGCCCGCGGTCGCCGGTTCCGGGGAGTTGACCCGCCTACCGGGCAGTCGAGCGTGTCCTGCTTTCGTCTCATCGCGAGCACACGCCGCGGCGCGGCACTCACGCGGTTTGCCGCGTCGCTGCTCGTCAGTTCGTCTCCTCGTCGTGAAGGGCCAGGACCTTGCGGTCGTCAGTCGGGTTGCTCTCTCGGTCGAGGATCGACTCGAGCGCCCCCCGTAGGTCACCCGCCGGGTCAGTGGTGAGCGTGGCTGCCCGCCACGCTACGTGCGCATCGGGTCTGACGAGCACGCAGCCGTCCTCGGCCACCTCGCGCAGCCGCGCCCAGTCGTCGTAGAGGTCGGTGTGCTCGCGCCCCGGCCCGATGACGTAGGCGGCGATTTCGATGCCGATCTGCCCGGCAACCTGTTGCGCAGCGGCCGCCCACGCCTGGCCGGAGATCCCGGTCAGCAGCGCGAACCGGCCCTTCCCGGCGAGGTCGTGCGTGCTCACCTTGTGACCGCGTACCCCCAGCCAGCAGTGCGGCAGCCTCGCTCCCGGCCACGTCGTCGGATGGTAATAGAGCTCGGGGTCACGGTCGTAGGCCGGCTCCGGCGAGTCGTCGGGAACGACCGCGCAGGACCGGTAGCGCTGTCCGAGCTCGACGCCATGGGCGTTGAACTCATAGTCCTTGAGCTCCAGCGCCTCGCGCAGCTGCTGACGCTGTCGCGCCGCCTGCGGCGTGTCGTCGGCCCGAGCCCGCATGTGCTCACTCATCACCTCGGGATCGCTCGTGTTGGTGAACCCGAGCGCCTCGAAGATCGGCCCGAACTCCTCGATGGACTTGTTGGCGCGCAGGACGATCTGTCGACCGATCGGCGCGCGCTCCTCGTCGTAGCTGTCGAGCAGTCCTTCGCCCGCTTGCCCGCGCAGAACGTACGCCAGCTTCCAGGCAAGGTTGTAGGAGTCCTGCACCGAGGTGTTGGACCCGAGTCCATTCGACGGCGGATGGCGGTGCACGGCGTCGCCCATGCAGAACACGCGGCCGGAGCGGTACCGCGTCGCGTACATCTTGTTGTTGCCCCACAGCGAGGTCGAGCGGATCGTCACCGGAATCGAGTCGTCGCCGATCAGGTTGTGGACGATGCGCGTCGCCTGCGCGTCGTCCAGTTGCGGGGGCGGCTCGTTGATGTCATATCCCCAGACGACCA
>DATNKY010000124.1:0-3957 GCA_035603155.1 Solirubrobacteraceae bacterium | reverse complement strand
AGCACCCACATCAGGCTGGTCCCGTAGTTCTGGCCCGCCTGGGAGTACGTCGCCACGCCACCCGCGTCGTTGTCGCCCACCATCACGATCAGGCCCGGGCCGATGATCGCCAGCAGCGCGATCAATCGTGAGCGCATTGCGCGGTGGCTCTGCTCGTGCTGGCGGATCGTGCCGAAGGCGCCCTCGATGTCGCCGACGTGCGCGGAGTCGAGGACGGCGCGTTCGCGGACCGGGGCGGGCGGTGCCGGCGCCACCGGGCGGACCGCCGCGGGCGCCACCGTTCCGACCGGCGGGGAGCCGGCGGATGTGGGCGGCGTGCGATTAGTCGTCATCTCGACCTCCTTTCGGGCCGCATGCGGCAACGCGCCGCGGCCGGCCGGAGGTCACGGGCCCCGGAGCTAATCCAGGGGCAGCGTGACGTTCACCGCGCGGGCCGCGAGGCTCTTACTTCGCGGTAATTCGTCGTGCTCGGAATATGAGTCGCGGTGCGTCATTTGTCCTTTGAGGTTAGCTCGCCGGGCGAAACCGCCGTGTTGCGATCGCGTGTTCTGAGAGCGTGGGCAGCTACGTCAGCCGCGTGCGACGCCGGCCCGGCGACGCCAGTCGGCGGGCAGCAACAGCTCGAGCACGTCGTCGACGGCGATGATCCCCACCGGAGCGCCGCCCTGATCGAGCACCGGCATCGCGACCAGGTTGTAGTCGGTCATCAGGCGCGCGATCTCGGGGAGGTCGGCCTCGACGCGCACGGTCGGCAACTGAGTGTCGGTCAGCTCCGACAGCGCCTGCTCGGGTAAGGCCCGGACGAGCTCGGCCAGCGAGACGGCGTCGATCAGCGCGCCGTGCTCGTCGACGACGCAGACGGTCGCAATCTGCTGCAGCGAGAGCGCACTGGCGCGCACGTGCTCGAGCGCGTCCGCGACCGTCGAGCTCGCCGGGACCGTGACGAAGTCCGGGTTCATCAGCCCGCCGGCAGTCGACGGGTTGTAGCCGAGCAGCCTCATCACCTTGCGCTGCTTGGCGGCCGGCAGCAGGTTGAGGACCGCGACCCGGCGGTCCTGTTGGATCTCGAGCAACAGGTCGGTGACGTCATCACTCGCCATCCTGCTGAGGATCTCGGCCACCTGTTCGTCGGAGCGCTCGCGCAGGTACTCGACCTGGTGGTCGTCGTCGAGCTCCTCGAACACGTCGGCCTCGAGCTCCTTGTCCTGCGCCACCGCCTCGAGGATCTCCTCCCCCTCGCGGTGCGAGGCGGCCTCGACGAGGTCGGCGATCTGTGCCGGATGCAGCCGACGCAGTCGCATCGAGCCAAGCTTCAGCCGCGAGCTCGGCACGTGACCGACGAACGCCTCGACGTCGCGCCAGGGAATCAACTCAGCGTGGTCGGTGTCGTGTCCGTGGAAGCGCCGCGGGAGCAGCCGGTAGAGCCTGACGCGGAACGTCGGATCGACGCCGGTGACGCGCCAGGTGCCGTCCTCGCAGGTGATCTCGACGTCTCGCGCGGTCACGAGCGTCGCGTTGCGGACGTTGATCAGGCTGTGGTCGAGGACGTCGGAGCGGAGCAATACTTCTTCGGGCCGGCGCTCGAACTGGGCCAGGTTCAGCTTCGTCGTCGCCGTCCGCGCGGCCGCTCGCTCGAGCCGCTCCACCCGCTCGATCGGCACGAACATCTCGCGCCCGGCAATCCGTGCCACGAGGCCGACGACAGCCGGGTCACGGTCCGGCTCATCGAGCCGCGCGACTACGTCTTCGATCCGACCGAGACGCTCGCCCGCCGAATCGAGCAGCGGGGCGCCGGCAATCGAGGACAGGTGCACGATCGTGTCTGGCACGATGCTCCGCCACAAGGGTACCCGGGCGAGAGCGGATGACGTGCGTCAGGCGCCGAGGATTCGCGCGGCGAGCACGGCGGCGTTGCGCGCGTTGTCGACCCCGACGCACGCGACCGGGACTCCCGGCGGCATCTGCGCGATCGAGAGCAGCGCGTCGAGCCCGCCCGCGATCGACGTGCGGCTCGTGAGCGGAACTCCGATCACGGGCAGCTCCGTATGCGCGGCGACGACCCCGGGGAGTGCTGCCGACAGCCCGGCGCCGGCGATGATCACCCGCAGTCCGCGCAGCTTTGCGTTGCGCGCGTAGTCGGCAACCACGTCGGGCTGGCGGTGCGCCGACATGACCCGTGTCTCGGAGCTGATTCCGCGCTCGGTGAGCTCCTGCTCGGCGCGCTCCATGGCGGGCATGTCGCTCTTGGAGCCCATCACGATCCCGACCCGCGGAGCGTCGACGTCGACCTGCTCCATCTCGGCGGCGGTCTCCGCCACCGTCTCGGACTCGCTGCTCATCGCACCGCTCGCTGCGCGATGTCCCGACGTAGCTGGCGGCCGCGGAACTCGATCATGTCCGCTGCAGCATATGCGGATCGTCGGCAGGCGGCGATGTCGGCGCCGAGCGCCGTGACGCTCAGCACCCGGCCACCGGCGGTGACGATCGCCCCGCTGGCGTCGCGGGCGGTGCCCGCGTGGGTGACGAACACGTCCGGGGGCACCGAGTCCAGACCGGTGATCACGTCACCGCTCGAGGAGGACTCGGGATAGCCGGCGCTCGCCAGGACGACGGTCACCGCCGCCTCCGGCGCCCACTGCACGTCCGCGTCGCGCAGACCGCCCGGCTCGCACGCCGCATCGAGCAGGCCGAGCAGATCGGAGCGCAGCCGAGGCAGGATCGCCTGCGTCTCGGGGTCGCCGAAGCGGGCGTTGAACTCGAGCACCTTGATTCCCTGCTCGCTCATCATCAGGCCCGCGTACAGGACGCCATGAAACGGTGTGCCCCGCCGCGCGAGCTCGTCGAGTACCGGCTGGTGGACGGCGGCGCAGATCTCGCGGGTGCGGGACTCGTCGACCGCGGGGACCGGCGAGTAGGAACCCATCCCGCCGGTGTTCGGGCCGCGATCGCCGTCGAAGATCCGCTTGTAGTCCTGGGCGGACGCGAGCGGCAGCGCACGCTCTCCATCGCAGAGCGCAAGCAACGACAGCTCCTCGCCATCCAGGAACTCCTCGACGACGACCTGCTCGGTCCCGAAGCGCCGATCGACCAGCAGATCGTCGAGTGCCGCGCGCGCCTGGCGCTCGTCGGCGGCGATGATCACGCCCTTGCCCGCCGCGAGCCCGTCGGCCTTGATCACCGTCGGGTAGCTCGAGATCGCCTCCATACCAGCGTCCGGGTCGGTCACGACCGCGTGTGCGGCGGTGACCACGCCGGCGGCGCCCATCACCTCCTTGCAGAACGCCTTGGACCCCTCGAGCCGCGCGGCGGCAGCGGTCGGGCCGAAACAGTGGATCCCGGCGGCGGTCAGCGCGTCGGCGACGCCGGCGACCAGCGGCGCCTCGGGACCGATCACAACCAGGTCAACGTCGAGCCGGCGCGCAAGCGCGACGACCGCCTCCGTGTCCTGAGCGTCGAGCGCCGGATCGGGCACCTCGACCTCGTTCGCGATTCCCGCGTTGCCGGGGCTGCACATGACCTGCGGCCGCTGGGGCGATCGCCCGAGCGCCTGGACGAGCGCGTGCTCGCGGGCGCCGGCGCCGAGGACGAGAACCCGGTCTGTCAAATCGACCCGATGAAGTCGTCAATCGGAATCGCGCTCAACGTCTCGTAGCGGCCCGTGCCGCGGGAGCCGAGCTCGAGTGAGACACGCGCGATCGTCTGCTCGTCGGGCGCCTCGATCACGTTGACGAAGTCGAATTGCCCGAGCGTCGCCCACTGCGCCTTGACGGACGCCCCTAGCTGTTCGACCTCGCGGTTGACTTCGCGGATCCGCGCCGGGTTGTTCTTGATCGTCTGCACGCCGTCCGGCGTCAGTGTCGTGAGCATGATGTAAGTCGGCACCTGGCTCTCCTTCACGTCTCGAGGGTGGTACGCCGACTTGTACCGGATTATCGCCAGCGCCCCGGACCTCGACCG
>DATNKY010000554.1:0-4418 GCA_035603155.1 Solirubrobacteraceae bacterium | reverse complement strand
GGCCGGCAGATTTGGCCCGGGCTCCGCGGCGGCAGGCTCGGCGGCTCGCGGAGCGGGCTCGGCCGGGGCGGGCACCGGGGCCGCCGCGGCGGAGGGGGGCTCGGCCCGTGCGGGCGCCTCAGCCGCTGGCGCCACGGACGGGGGCTCGCCCGCGGACGCGGCTCCGTCACCGGTCGCGATCCGCGCCAAGACGACGCCCACGTCGACCGTCGTATCGACGTCGACCAGGATCTCGGCGACGATGCCGGTCACGGGTGCCGGCACCTCGGTGTCGATCTTGTCCGTGGAGATCTCGCAGATCGTCTGCTCGGCCTCGATGCGATCGCCGATCTCGACCCGCCAGGCGACGACGGTGCCCTCGGCGACGGAGACGCCCATCTGGGGCATCGTCACGTCGACGAGGTTCTCAGTACTCAAGGAGCTCACGGCACGCCTCCTTGACGCGGTCGACGCCGGGGAGCACAGCCTGCTCGAGCGGCGGCGAGAACGGGATCGGCACGTCCGGCGTCGCGACGCGGACGACGGGGCCGTCGAGGTCCTCGAATCCCTTTTCGGCGATCAGCGCGGCGACCTGGGCGCCCGCCGCACAGGTCATGTTGGCCTCATCGACGATCACCACCTTCGAGCAGCGCGCGACCGAGTCCAGGATCGCGTCCTCGTCGAGCGGCACCAGCGAGCGGAGGTCCAGCACCTCGACCGCTGCGCCGTCGAGGTCTGCGGTCGCCTCCAGGGCGACGTCGACCATCGCGCCGTACGCGATCACGACCATGTCCGACCCCGGACGCGCGATCCGGGCCGTGAACGGCGTCTCGAACACGCCCTCGGGCACCTCGCCCTTGACCCGCCGGTAGAGGTGCTTGTGCTCCATGTAGCAGACGGGGTTGGGATCGTGGATCGCCGAGTGCAGCAGCCCCTTGGCGTCCTGCGCCGTCGACGGGGCGACGACCTTGAGCCCCGGCGTGTGCATGAACAGCGCCTCGGGGTTCTGGGAGTGAAACGGTCCGCCCGAGAAGCCGCCGCCCGACGGCAGCCGGACGACCAGCGGTACGGCGAGGCCCTGGCGGTAGTACATCTTTCCGGCGACGTTGACGAGCTGATCGAAGCCGCACGAGATGAAGTCCGCGAACTGCATCTCGCACACTGGCCGCATCCCGACCACGGCCGCTCCGACGGCGCAGCCGATGATCGCTGACTCAGCCAGCGGCGTGTCCATCACGCGATCGGTGCCGAACTCCTCAGCGAAGCCGTCGGTGACCTTGAAGGCGCCGCCGAACACGCCGATGTCCTCGCCCATCACGAGCACCCGCTCGTCGGCGCGAAGCTCGTCGCGCAGCGCCGCCGAGATCGCCTGGAGGTAGGTGAGCGTCGCCATCAGTCCACATCCCCGGCGGCGAAGCCGCTCCAGGGCGCGTGGCCGTCACCGAGCGGCTCGGCCTCGCCCTCGCAGAAGACGCCCAGCGCCGCGCCCTCGGGCGATGGCATCGGGCCGGCCAGTGCCTCGGCAGCGGCTGCGTCGATCTCCGCTGACACCGAAGCCCGGAGCCCGTCGACGTCGACCCCGAGCGCGCGCAGCCGCTTCTCCTGGCGGTCGATCGGGTCGCGCTGGCGCCACTCCTCGACAAGCTCCTTTGGGACGTACTTCATGTCGTCGTGGGCGGCGTGGCCGTGCATCCGCATCGTCACCGCCTCGATCAGCGTCGGGCCGCCGCCGTCGAGCGCGCGCTCGCGCGCCTGGCGCGTGGCCTCGAACATCGCCTCGACGTCGTTGCCGTCGACGGTCAGGCCGGTGAACCCATAGGCGGTCGCATGCTCCACGGGATCGACTGCGAACTGCTTGTCGACCGGCGTCGAATACGCGTACTGGTTGTTCTCGAGCACGAACACGACCGGAACCTTCTGGACGCCGGCCCAGTTCATCGCCTCGTGGAAGTCACCGCGGGAAGTCGAGCCGTCGCCGAACCAGGTCAGCGCGCAGCGCCGCTCGCCGCGCAGCTTGAAGGCCATCGCCATCCCGGTCGCGACCAGCATCATGTCGGGGAGCATCGAGACCATCCCGACGCAGCCGAGATGGCGGTCACCGAAGTGGACGTTGCCGTCGCGCCCGCCGGTCACGCCCGCCGCGCGGCCCATGTACTGCGACAGGATCCGCGCCGGGGTGACGCCGCGGATCACGTGGGCAGCCAGATCGCGATGCAGGATGCAGAGGCGATCCTCTGAGGCCATCGCGAACGCGGCGCCCGCCGACACCGCCTCCTGGCCGAAGCCGTCATAAAAAGAGCCAGGAACCTTGCCCTGGCGGTACAGACTCATCGCGCGCTCCTCGATCCCGCGCATGAGGAGCATCGCTCGCAGCAGCCAGATCCGGTCCTCAAGCTGCAAATGCTCGGACCCAACCGTGCCTACAGGGGCCGGCGCAGCCGTGTCAGTCGCCATCTCGATTGTTCCCTTTCGTATCTTGGGCCGGCACGGGATCTCCGTCGCGGCCCCGATCCAGAAGCCGCCACGGGATCTCCGTCGCGGCCCCTCGTCCGGGGCCTCGAGATTACTCCTACCCTCAACCAACTACCCCTCGGTGCCTTTAATCTTGGGCGGATGGAGGGTGCCGCCTGGCTCGCGCGCTTACGGTGGCGCCACCGCGGCGCCTGGCTGTGGCCGACGTTCGCCGTCCTGACGATCGTCGATGGGTTCCTGCTGCATGCGCTCCCGGCCGCGGGGTCCACGCAGACGCTCGTCGGCGGGATCGTCGCCGGCATGGTCTTCAACGTGCTGGCAGTCCTGCTCCTCTCCAGGCCGGGCGGCGCGCTGCTGCGACGCCGGCGCACCGACATGCCGGTCGGCGTCGCGCGCAACTACGCGGGAGCCGGCGCGGTCATGTTCGTTACGGCGGTGATGCTCGCGATCGGGCTCGCCCATCACGCGACGATCGTCTCCCAGAAGCGGGCGCTCGACGATGCGATCGTCCGTGCGATCGCATTCATCGGCGATCGCGCGCCGGCACAGTTCCGGGCCAACGCGAGCCACACCGACACGTACACGATCCAGGCCGGCGAGATGTACCGGACGTGCGTCGCCAACCACGCCGGCACGCGCGACTACTGCGTGATCGTCAAGTCCAAGCTGCCGTTCGCGCGCAGCGTGACTCCGGACGGCTCGGAGCCGAACTCGATCTTCTCGGCCGGCCTCAGCTAGCGATGTCCCGCGATCGCGTGCGGGACGTAGCGCTCCTCGAGCGCGGCCATCTCTTCATCGCTGAGCGTTAGCTGCTCGGCGGCGATCGCGTCCTCGAGGTGCGCGAGCCTGGTCGCCCCGACGATCGGAGCGGTCACGCCGGGCTTCTGGATCAGCCACGCGAGCGCGACCTGCGGCGTCGGAACCCCGCGCGCGGCGGCGATCTCGTCAGCGCGCTCGATCACGTCGAAGTCGATCTCGGGCTTGTACAGCGAATCGCCGAAGGCGTCGGTCTGCGCCCGCGACGTGATCTTCTCTCCCGAGCGGGTCCGGGTGCCGGCGAGCGTCCCGCGCGCGAGCGGGCTCCACGGGATCACGGCGACGCCCTGGTCGATGCACTGCGGGATCATCTCGCGCTCCTCCTCGCGGTAGATCAGGTTGTAGTGGTTCTGCATCGAGATGAACCGCGTGCTCGCGACGCGCTGGGCCTTGGCGAACTGCCACGCGAACATCGAGCTGGCCCCGATGTAGCGCGCCTTGCCCGACTTGACGACATCGTGCAGGGCTTCCATCGTCTCCTCGATCGGCGTGTTCGGATCCCAGCGGTGCGTCTGGTAAAGGTCGACGTAGTCGAGCTCGAGCCGCGCCAACGAGGCGTCGATCGAGGCCATGATGTGCTTGCGCGAGAGGCCGCCGCCATTCGGTCCCGGCATCGTCGGGCTGAACACCTTGGTCGCCACCACGTACTCCTCGCGCGTGCCGAACAGCTTGCTCAGCAGGCGGCCGGTGATGACCTCGCTCTGGCCGCCGTTGTAGGTGTCGGCGGTGTCATAGAAGTTGATTCCGGCTTCGACCGCGCGGCGGACGATCGGCTCGGCCTCGGACTCGGAGATCGCCCACTGTCGACTCTCGTGCGGGCCGAAGCTCATCATCCCCATGCAGATGCGTGACACGCGCACGCCGGTGGCTCCCAGATTCACGTAGTCCATCGCGGGTTCTCCTGATCGCGGTTGTGAGGCGGGCGGCATCGAGCCTACTCAGGACGCCGTGGCCAGCTTCGATCTTGGCGACGGCCAACCGCCGCCGCAGTGGCGCGCCGGTGCCGAGTAGGCTTGCGCCGCGATGGCATTCGTGGCGCTGATCACGGGGGCGTCGGCAGGGATCGGCGAGGCTACCGCGCGTCTGCTGGCGCGCGGGCCCGATACGAGGCTGGTCCTCGTCGCGAGGCGGCGCGAGCGGCTCGAGGCGCT
>DATNKY010000141.1:0-4478 GCA_035603155.1 Solirubrobacteraceae bacterium | reverse complement strand
GCGCTTCCTCGGCTTCGGATCGGTCCAGGGCAGCGTCTGGGTCTCGCCGCACGACCACTCCGCCGAGGTCGTCCGGCTGCTCGCCGAGCTGCGCGTGTCAGATCACGCGACGCTGTTCACCGCGCACCCGGATGCCGTCGTCGGCCTCCCTGCGCTGGTCTCGCGGGCGTGGGATCTGAGCGGGCTGGTCGAGCGTTACGAGGCGTTTGTCGCCGACTTCGAGCCGCTCTGCCATCGGCGCGCGCTGGCGTCGCTGTCGGATCAGGACGCGTTCCTGACCCGGACGCGCGTCGTGCACCAGTTCCGCGGCTTTCCGATGGTCGACCCGGAGCTGCCGGAACGGCTGGCGCCCGTATCGGTTCCGCGCAGCCGGGCGGCACGCGTGTTCCACGAGCTCTACGCGAGCCTCGCCGACGCCTCCCAGCGCCACTTCGACGCGGTCACCGACGCGTACGCGGCTGCTAGCTGAGTAGCTCGCCGACGCGCTGCAGGCCGTCGTAGACGTCGGTGAACTTCGTCGTCAGCGGGGACAGGCCGAGCCGGATCACGTCCGGGGTGCGGAAGTCGACCACGACGCCGGCGTCGATCAGCTGCTTTGAGAGCGTGCGCGCCTCGGGGTGGACGAGCGCCACGTGTGAGCCGCGCCGGCTGGGGTCGCGGGGAGAGCCGACGCTGCAGCCCTTCTGTGTCAGCAGCTCGTCGATCAGCGCGATCGCGTACTCGGTGATCGCGATCGACTTCGTGCGGATCGCGTCGATCCCCGCTTCTATTGAAATTTCGATCCCGCATGCCGCCGCGGTCAGGGCCAGGACGGGCGGCGTGCCCGACAGCATCTTCGAGATGCCCTGCGCGGGGATGTACCCCTGCGCCATCTCGAATGGATCGGTGCGCCCGAGCCAACCCCAGATCGGCTGCCTGAGCTGGTCCTGGTGCTCGGTCGCGACGTACAGGAACGCGGGCGCGCCGGGCCCGGCGTTGAGGTACTTGTAGGTACAGCCGACGGCGAGGTCGACGCCGTCATCGTCGAGCGTCACCGGGATCGCACCGGCGCTGTGACACAGATCCCAGAGCGCGAGCGCGCCGTCGGCGTGCGCGATCTCGGTGATCCGCTTCGTGTCGAGGATGAAGGCCGAGCGGTAGCTGACCTGGGAGAACGTGACCAGCGCGGTCCTCTCACTGATCAGGGGTTCTACGTCGTCGGGTGTGGGCCCCGAGTGGGGGTCGGCCTCGATCCACCTGATCGTCAGGCCGCGTTGGTCGGCGAGGCCCTCGAGCACGTAGCGGTCGGTCGGGAAGTTGTCGCGGTCGGTGATGATCTCGGTCCGGTCGGGGCGCGCGTCGAGCGCGGCGCTGGCCAGCTTGTAGAAGCACACCGTCGTCGAGTCCGCGAGCGCGGTCTGGCCCGCCGCCGCCCCGAGCAGCTCGGAGCCGAGCTGGTCGCCGATCGTCCTGGGCAGCTGCATCCAGCCCTCGCTCCAGGCGCGGATCAGCCGCTCGCCCCACTGCTGCTCGATCACCTGCTTTAGCCGTTCGGGCGTCTCCTTCGGGAGGCGGCCGAGCGAGTTGCCGTCGAGGTAGACCAGGCCGTCGGGCGCGACGACGAACCGCTCGTGAAACGGCGCGAGCGCGTCCTGTTCGTCGAGCGCGACGGCCTCATCACGGCTGCGCGTCGAGCTAACCCCTGGGGACGAATGCATAGACCCGGCTCGGGCTCCCGGTGCCGCCCATCAGCTTCAGCGGTGAGACGACCAGCAGCGAGCCCGTGAGCGGGAGCTTGTCGAGGTTGGCGAGCTGCGTCAGGCCGAGCCTGCCCGCGCCGAGCAGGAAGTTATGCACCGGGAACGGCGGATCAAAGCTGTAGGCCGCCCCCGCGTCAATCCCAACCGTCTCGACGCCGAAACCCGAGATCCCGCGCTCGCTGGCCAGCCACTGCGACGCCTCGACGTCGGGCCCGGGCGTGACCGGTCCGCTCTCGCCGGCGTTGAGGAACGTCGCCTCGTCCTGGGCGCGCGAGCTCCACCCGGTTCGGAGGAGCACCCAGGCGCCGTTCGGCACACGGCCGTGCTCGGCCTCCCACTCCTCGAGGTCGTTGACGGTCAGGAGATAGCCGTTGTCGGCCTCTGTCTCGGGGGTCTTGTCGACCACGCATGCCGGGCCGATCAGCGTCTGCGCGTCGATCGAGCCGATGTCCTTGCCGTCCTTGCCGGTCACCCAATGGATCGGAGCGTCGAGGTGCGTGCCGACGTGTTCGCCGATCGTCAGCGTGTACCAGGCCCAGGCGGGACCACGGTCGTCGTAGTGGCTGATCTCCTCGCGGCTGAGCCCGGGCGTGTTGGCGAACGGCGGCGGCAGCTTGATCACCGGCGTCGTCTCGGTCAGCGGCTGGGTCAGGTCCACGATCTCCACCGACCCCGCGGCGAGGCCGCCGATCAGCGCCGAGATCTCGCTGACTCTTTCCTGACCGGTTTGGCTGATCCGGCTGCTTTCCATTCGCTTTCTCCTTGTTGGGCGGCGCGTGCTCGAGCTGGCGTTCGACGTGTCTGGACGGGTCGTCGGGCCTGTATCTGGGCGTACCCGGCTCTAACCGGCGCGGAACGCCTCCGCGAGCCATTCTGCACAGATCGTCGGGTTGACCTTCGCGTCGAGCACGAGCGGCTGCGGCTCGGGCTGGGCGAGCCACTCTGTGACTACCCCGAGGTCGTCGGTCCTGCGCACGGTCTGGGCTTGGGCGCCGGCCGCGCGCGCGATCGCGGCGAGGTCGGCATCGGGGAACCGGACGCTCGAGACGTCGTAGCCCATCGGCGCGAAATGGTGGACCTCGGCGCCATAGGCGTTGTCGTCGTAGATCAGCACCAGCAGCTTCAGCTTGAGCCGCACCGCGGTCTCGATCTCGGCCAGCGCCATGAACGCGCCGCCGTCACCAACCGCCGCGACCGTCAGTCGATCGGGCCGCGCCACGGCCGCACCGATCGCGTTGCCGAGCCCGAGCCCGACCGATTGAAACCCATTCACGAACACCCAAGCGCGCGCGTCCGGGACCCCGAGGAACATCGCCGGGTAGCCGAGGAAGTGGCCCGAGTCGATCGCCACCGCCTTGTCGGCGGGGAGCAACTCGCTGAGCGAGATCGAGAGCGTCCGTGGGTCGATCCACTCGTCGGTCGAGGCGTCGTCGTAGGGGTCGTCGCGCCAGCCGTTGGCCGCGATCTCCTCGGCGAGCTCGGGCGTGCGGAAGCCGTCGGCGCGATGGCTGCGGCGCTCGAGTTCGGAGTTGAGCTTGCGGACGCTCGCCCTTGCATCGCCGATGACCGCCCGGTCGCAGCGGCGGTGGCGTTGGATTGAGCCCGGCTCGACGTCGATCTGGACGAGCTTGGCGTCGGGGGAGAACATCTCGCCGTGCCTGGTGGTCCAGTCGTTGAGCGATGCGCCGACCGCGATCACGACGTCGGCTTCGGGGAGCAGCTTGCTCGCGTACGGGGAGGCGAGCCCGCCGGAGATCCCGAGCGAGTAAGGGAGACCCGCGAACAGCCCGTTGGCGGGCGCCGAGGTCGCCATCACCGCGCCGATCAGCTCGCCGAGCCCGACCAGTTCGTCGCGGGCGTCAGCGATCACCGCGCCGCGGCCGGCGATGATCGCCGGCCGGCTCGCCGTCTGCAGCAGATCGGCGACCGCCTTGATCGAGTCATCGGACGGCTCGTAGGCGGGCAGCGGGGGCGGAGGCGGGTTCGTCGGCTCGGTCCCGATCGGCGGCTGCGGCTGGATGTCGATCGGCAGCATCAGGACGACCGGGCGCCGCTGGAGCGCGGCGCGATAGTAGGCGCGCTGCGCGTCGTCGGCGGCGGTGCGAGGGCTGTACACGCGGTCGGCGATCGCCCCGACCGACTCGACCAGGTCATGCTGGTCGATCCGGAAGTTCGACGTCAGCGCCGCGCTCGGCGTCTCGCCCGCGAGCACCAGCAACGGCGTGCGGCTCTTGGACGCCTCGGTCAGGCCGGTCATCGTGTTCGTCAGCCCAGGGCCCTGGTGCACGCTGCAGATCCCGACCCGCCCGCTAACCCGCGAGTACCCATCGGCCATGCAGATCGCCCCGCTCTCGTGGCGGGCGTGGTGGAAGTTGACGCCGCCGTTGATCAGCGCGTCGGTGACGACCAGGTTGCCGCTGCCCAGGATGCCGAAGGCGTCCTTGACCCCCTGAGCGGCTACGGTCGCGCCGACCACATCGGCTACCGACTCAGCGGGCTTGGTCGTGCTCGTTCTGGCCATGGTTGGCGCGGGTTTTGCGTCGCCGCTCGGGCCCAATCACCCGGTGCGGATGCCCCAGTCTCCGTCTCACAGCGCGATCATGACGGATCGCGGGCTGGGCCGTAGTTCTGATGCATTCTCGGCCAGATCGAGGTCGAATCGGTCCGTTTTGGGGCGGATGCTCCGGGCTCTGTGGCGGATTTTCTGGCGCGGGGTGCGTTTGGCGCATGATGGTTGCG
>DATNKY010000802.1:0-3159 GCA_035603155.1 Solirubrobacteraceae bacterium | reverse complement strand
CGGACACGGACCCCGGCGACGAGGCCGTGAACCTGATCAACGCGATCAGCGCCGCTGGTCCTCCGTCGGACAGCGACCTTCCCGCCAGCGCCGCGATCGACGACCTCGTGAACGCGCGAAGCAGCGACCAGGTCATCGACTGGCTGCAGAAGTTCACCGCCGTGTTCGAGCGGATCACGAAGCAGCTGCCGGCGATCAGAATGAGCGCCGACTCGTTCGCGCGGGCGCTGAGCTCCGATGCCTCGGCGGTCGGGGGGCCGATCTGGCTGTCCGGGACCGCACCGTCCCAGCAGCCGGCACCGGCAACCGCACCGTCCCAGCAGCCGGCGCCCGGGACCCCGCCGTCTCAACAAGCGGCGGCCGTGGCCAACGTGGCGAGCTTCGAACCGCTCGCCGAGGACGCGGAATGCCCAGGCGTCACCGGTCCGTGCGGACTGAGCCGCTTCGCAGGCAGCCAGGAGCAGTTCGACCAGCTGGGCGGCGGCACTTCACCAACGACCTGAAGCGAGGGGACTGATGTCCAACGGCCACGACACCACCAGCACGAGCACCGGCACCACGACCACGGGCGGCACGGCCGGCATCACCACGATGCAGCAGGCTCTGGCAGACCACGTCGCCGGCGCGGTCGAGTCGTCGCGCAAGCAGACCACACGCCAGCTGATCGTCGCCCTGATTCTGATGCTCGCCGGCGCCGCGGTCGGGGTGGTCTCTGTCGAGCTCAAGGACACCGCGGTCGCCGCCGGCTTCGGCACGGCGCTGATCGGCGCGGGCGCAACGCTGCTGCCCGCCGGCGCTTCGGCCTCGGCCAACGCCCAGCTGCACAGCGCGCTCACCCAGCTCGCGATCCTCGCCGCGCCGCCCCAGGGGCTGTCGGCCCCGGCTTCGCAGGCCGCCCCGCAGATGGCGGCCCCGCATACCCCGCAACCGCAGCAGGTCGCATCAGTCCCCCAGCCGGTCGCTCCGTTGAACCCCTCGACCTCGGTCGCCGGACAGCAGACACCCACTGCAGACAGCCGGCTCGCCCTACCCGCCGCCGCCCTCGGTGATGACACGGAACACGTGACCGACGCCCAGGTCGTCAGCGTCACGGACGCGGACGCCGCCGATGCCGCGGCGCTGCGCGGCGAGCAGCCCGACTGAGATACCCCACGGCCCTACTGAGCGTGGAAAATCCGAACGGTCTGTCCGGATTTTCCACCAAACGCATACCCCGCGGGACGGGCGTGGAAAATCCCCGGGCGCCGTCCGGATTTTCCACGGAACGCGCGTCCGCAGCGTCCCAAGGCGCGTCCAACACTGGAGCCGGCGACGCAAGCCGCGACCGGGCGGCCGGGGAGCGAATGGGCTCCCCGTACCGCTCCGGCCGGAAACCGGTTTGCTAGCTGCCGTTCACGTTGATCGTGACGGTGGCGGTGCTGGTCTTCGCAGCGCCGGTGGTCGAGTTGATCCGGTCTGGATCGATCGACAGGTACTCCCCGTCGTCCTGCTTGCCCGTGGCCGGGCTGATCTTCGGGACCAGCGTCCACGGCGGCGAGTCGGGCGACGACGCGCTGCCGGTCACGCCTGCGATACCGAAGTCGCTGTCGTTGCTGATCACGATCTCGTGACCACCGTCGAGCGCTGAGACGCCCTCGATCTTGTCGTGGGCGAAGAAGCGTCCCTGCGGGTCGAGCGACAGCAACAGGGCATTGACGTCCAGGTCGAGTGACGACGTCACCGGCGTGATGTGGTCCGCGGCCAGGGTTGCCGTTGCCGTGGCGGTGTTCTGGCCGAGCACCGCATGCTCGATCGTCTGGCTGCCGATCAGCAGGCCGCCGTTGGCGCCGTTGTAGGTCGCCCCCGCCACGTTCGAGTCCGGCCCGACATCGGTGGCGTGGCTGATGTCGATCTTGAACAGCTTCTTGAACGCACCTGGTCCGGGGAACTTCCCGTCGCGCTCGTCGACCAGGAACGTGTTGTCGGACAGGGCGGTCAGCTCGCTGTTCGCGGTGGCGTTCTGAGCCGGATCGTGGAGCATGTACAGGTACTCGTGCAGGGCGTGCGTGCGGAAGTTGTACGTCACGATCCGGGTCGGCGCGAGCTTCTTGGCGTCGGACCCGTTGAGGTCGGTCTGCTGCAGAGCCGACTGCATCAGGCCCACGAGCTCCTTGCCGTCGGGCGTGATCGTCAGACCCTCCATGCCGCGGTTCGGGACGCGGAACTTGAGCTCCTCGGGCAGCGAGCCGTCAAACGGCGACAGACGCTGAATCTGACGTCCGCGCGAGTCGAAATGCGTGACGAACGGTCCGTACTCGTCCGAGACCCAGAAGCTGCCATCCGGGAGCGCCACGAGGCCTTCGGAGTCGTAGCCGTTCGGGTCGGTGGTGAGCTTGTTGCCGCTGAGATCCTCGATCGTCTCGCCGGTCGGGTTCTGCGAGTTGACCAGGCCGGTGTACGGGTGACCGTGGCCGTCCTGCAGGGGGATGTTGCGCAGCATCACGGCATCGCCGTTGGCGTCAAACCGGAACAGACCGATCGACGGGTCGAACGTCGGGATCGGCTCGACGCTGCTGCCGTCCGGAGCGGTCACGTTCGGACCACGGTCCTCGAGTCCGTAGAACAGCCCGGGATGACCCGGATCGGGGTACAGCGATGAGCCATAGCCGCCGCCGCTGACGTTGATGCCGCCGAACTGACCGAGCGACGGAATGTGGGTGGTGAACAGGTGTACCGCGTTGGCGACCGTGTACGTGAACGTGTCCGCGCCTGTGAAGCCCGCCTGGGGAACGTAGTTGAACGACCCGTCTGGGTTCAGCGTCAGCGATCCATGGGCGGGCTGGGTGTTGCTGACCAGCTGCACCGGGCCGCCCTTGTCGTTGGCGAGCGGGCCGTGACGTGAGTCGACGGCCAGCGTCCCCGTGTCGGCGGTCGCGTAGTTGTCAGCTACGGCGACGGGCGGCTGATCGCCGCCGCTGAAGCTGTCCGCCGAGCCGTGGTGACCCGAGCCGAAGAACCAGCCCGCATGGCCGAGGGCGCTGGAGACGATCACTCCCGCGGCGATCACGGGCACAAGTGCCGCAAGCAGCACCAGCCCGTATCGCCGGGGCTGTCGCTTGGCGCGCCGTTGCATTTCCGACATCTACTACCTCCGTGTGTTGGGACATCAGCGGTTGGGGT
>DATNKY010000422.1:0-3416 GCA_035603155.1 Solirubrobacteraceae bacterium | reverse complement strand
CGATCCTGGCCAAGAACACGGCCGTGGAGCACCGCACGCCCGCCGGCGACCCGATCACCATCAACATCATCGACACCCCGGGTCACGCCGACTTCGGCGGCGAGGTCGAGCGCGGCCTGTCCATGGTGGACGGCGTGCTGCTGCTGGTCGACGCCAGCGAGGGACCGTTGCCGCAGACCCGGTTCGTGCTGCGCAAGGCGCTCGAGCGCCGTCTGCCCGTGATCCTCGCGATCAACAAGATCGACCGTCCGGACGCGCGGATCGCGGAGGTGCTCGATGAGGTCTACGAGCTGTTCATCGACCTCGATGCGGACGAGTCTCAAATCGAATTTCCGATCGTGTACTGCAACGCCAGGGCCGGGGAGGCGTCGCTTGACCCGGACACGCCCGGCACCGACCTGCGGCCGCTGCTCGAGCTGCTGCTCGAGCACGTGCCGGCGCCCGAGTACGACCCCGGGCACCCGCTGCAGGCGCACGTTACGAACCTCGACGCCTCTCCGTACGTGGGCAGGATCGCGATCTGCCGCGTGCGCAACGGCACGATCCGCCGCGGCGAGTCCGCGGCCTGGTGCCGGACCGACGGGACCGTCGAGCGGGTCAGGATCTCCGAGCTGTACGTGACCGAGGCGCTCGATCGCGTCGACGCCGTGGAGGCGTCGGCCGGCGAGATCATCTCGGTCGCCGGGATCCCCGAGATAACGATCGGCGACACGCTCGCCGACGCGGACGATCCACGCCCGCTTCCGGTGATCACCGTCGATGAGCCGTCGCTGTCGGTCACGATCGGGATCAACACCTCGCCGCTCGCCGGGCGCGAAGGGACACTGCTGACCGCCAGCCAGGTCAAGGCACGGCTGGAGCGCGAGCTCGTCGGCAACGTCTCGTTGCGAATCACGGAGACCGAACGCCCCGACGTGTGGGAGGTCCAGGGGCGCGGCGAGCTCGCGCTGGCGGTACTGGTCGAGCTGATGCGGCGCGAGGGGTTCGAGCTGACCGTCGGCAAGCCCCAGGTGGTGACACGCGAGATCGACGGCGTCACGCACGAGCCCGTCGAACGGTTGAGCGTCGATGCGCCCGAGGATTACGTCGGCGTGATCACGCAGCTGCTGGCGCTGCGCAAGGGTCGGATCGAACAGATGGTCAACCACGGCACCGGCTGGGTGCGGATGGAGTACCTCGTCCCGGCTCGCGGACTCATCGGCTTTCGGACCGAGTTTCTGACCGAGACGCGCGGCACCGGACTCGTGCACCACGTGTTCGACCGCTGGGAGCCGTGGCATGGGGATCTCCGCACCCGCCCGACCGGCTCGCTGGTATCGGATCGCCGCGGGACGGTCGCCGCGTTCGCGCTGTTCAACCTTCAGGAGCGCGGCACCCTGTTCGTCGAGCCCGGCGACGTGGTCTACGAGGGGATGATCGTCGGCGAGAACTCCCGCCAGGAGGACCTCGACGTCAACGCGACCAAAGAGAAGCACCTGACCAACATGCGCTCCTCGACCGCCGACGAGCTCGTCCGCCTGGTGCCCAAGCGCGAGCTGTCGCTCGACCAGGCGCTCGAATTCCTGCGCGCCGACGAATGCGTCGAGGTGACCCCCGCCGCGGTCAGGCTGCGCAAGGTCGCGCTCGACCGGACCGCCCGCGTCAAACTCGCACGGGCGGTCAAGGCGACGGCGAGCTAGAGACCGCTCGAGGTCTTCTCGAGGTGGCCGCCGAACTGCTTGCGCAGAGCCGACTGGACGCGATCGGAGAACTCGTTCAGCCCGCGCGAGGAGAAGCGGGCGTACAGGGCCATCGTCAGCACCGGCGTCGGCACTCCCTCCTCGATCGCGGCGACTGAGGTCCACCGTCCCTCGCCGGAGTCCGAGACGCGGCCCGCGTACTCCGCCAGGTTAGGCGACTCGAGCAGCGCCTCCGCGGCGAGGTCGAGCAGCCACGACTCGATCACGCTGCCGCGCCGCCAGACCTCGGCGACCTCGGTCGTGTCGATCTCGTACTGGTAGTACTGGGGCATCTCGAGCGGACTCGTCTCGGCGTCGTCGTCCTGTTGATGCTTGCCGACATCGGCGTGGCGCAGGATGCTCAGGCCTTCCGAGTAGGCCGCCATCAGCCCGTACTCGATCCCGTTGTGGACCATCTTGACGAAGTGGCCCGCGCCGTTGGGACCGCAGTGGTAGAAGCCCTGCTCGGAGTCGCTCGGCGGTCCGGTCCGCCCAGGCGTGCGGGGCACGTCCCCGACGCCGGGGGCGATCGACGCAAACAGCGGCGTGAGCCGCGTGAACACGTCATCCTCGCCGCCGATCATCAGGCAGAAGCCGCGATCCAACCCCCAGACCCCGCCGCTGGTGCCGCAGTCGATGTGGTGGATGCTCTTCTCGCGCAGCTGATCGGCGTGGGCGATGTCATCGTGGTAGTGGGTGTTGCCGCCGTCGATGATCGTGTCCCCGGGTTCAAGCACGTCCGACAGGCCGTGGATCGTCTTGTCGGTGATCTCGCCCGCGGGCACCATCACCCAGACCACCCGCGGCTTCTCGAGCTTGGCGACGAACTCCTGCAGCGAGTGAGCCCCGACGACGCCCTCGTTTGCGAGCGCGTCGACAGCGGCGTTGTTGACGTCGTAGCCGACGCAGCTGTGACCGTCGCGCATCAGCCGGCGGACGATGTTCGAGCCCATCCGGCCGAGCCCGACCATTCCTAGTTGCATGGGTGTGTCAGTCGCCACGGTGCTCCTCTCTATCCGGCGCTCTTCATCGCCCGATAACGGCGGATTAGCGCGTTGGTGGAACTGTCGTGCCCGAGCTGGGTGTCGGACTCGAGCTCGGGAATGATCTGCTTGGCCAGGACCTTGCCGAGCTCGACCCCCCACTGGTCGAACGAGTCGATCCCCCAGATCGTGCCCTGGGTGAAGACGCTGTGCTCATACAGCGCGACCAGGTTGCCGAGCACGCGCGGCGTCAGCTTCTCGGCCAGAATCACGTTGGTCGGGCGGTTGCCCTCCATCACCCGGTGCGGGACGACCGCGTCGGGCGTGCCGTCGGCTCGGACCTCCTCCTCGGTCTTACCGAACGCCAGCGCCTGCGCCTGCGCGAACACGTTCGACATCAGGATGTCGTGGTGATCGCGCAGCGGGTTGAGCGTCTGGCCGAACCCGATCAGGTCGACCGGGATCAGCTTGGTTCCCTGGTGGATCAGCTGGTAGAAGCTGTGCTGGCCGTTGGTCCCTGGCTCGCCCCAGAAGATCGCGCCGGTTTGGTAGTCGACCGGCGTGCCGGCCAGCGTCACGTGCTTGCCGTTGGACTCCATCGTCAGCTGCTGGAGGTACGCCGGGAAGCGCTTGAGGTACTGCTCGTAGGGCATCACGCCGCACGTCTGGGCGTCGAAGAAGTCGCCATACCAGACCGCCAAAAGGCCCATCAGAG
>DATNKY010000303.1:0-16504 GCA_035603155.1 Solirubrobacteraceae bacterium | reverse complement strand
GCCCCGCCCGGTGCCGACCTCGAGATCGAGCTGCTCGCGACGGCGAGCCCCGGCCTGGTCGCGCCCGACGCCCGCCCCGTGCAACTCGCCCTCGATGCGTTCGAGCGCGTGATCGGGGTGCGCCCCGCGCTGATCCGCTCGGGCGGCACGCTGCCGGTCGTCCCGACGCTCGCGGACAAGGGGATCCCGACAATCATCACCGGGTTCTCGCTACCCGACTCGAACATCCACTCGCCCAACGAGCGGATGCTCGCTGATTACATCCCGCTCGGGATCGCGACCGCTCGCGCGCTGTACGAAGAGCTCAGCAAGATCTGACGCTGACGTGAAGTCCACGAAGGCACACGACGGCACCCTCGGCGCGCTCGAGGCGCGTTACCGCGAGCGCAGCCTGTGGCTCGATGGCATCGCGGGGCCGCTGACGCCGCGTCGGAGTCTTGGCGGCGACGTCGGCTGCGACGTGGCGATCGTCGGCGCCGGCTTCACCGGGCTGTGGACCGCCTACTACCTCAAGCGGCTCGAGCCCGGGCTCAACGTGGTCCTCGTCGAGCGGGAGGTGTCGGGCTTCGGGCCGTCGGGCCGGAACGGCGGTTGGGTCATGTCCGGGATCTCGGGCACGGCGGCGGCGTATGGAAAGCGGGCCGGCAGCGACGCGATGGTCAGGGCGGCGCGCGAGACGCAGACGGCGGTGGACGAGGTCGGAGCGGTCATCGAGAGCGAGGGGATCGACTGCGGGTATCGCAAGGCGGGCGCCGTGACGGTTGCGACGAGCGAGCCGCAGCGCGCGCGCCTGCTCGCGTACGCCTCTGAGCACCACGACCCCGATTCCCGTGATCTGATCCAGCGCCCGGGCGGGCTCGAGCAGTACGTCCGGATTCCGGGAGTCCTGGCGTCGAGCTATAACCCGCACGCCGCCCGAGTCAATCCTGGACGTCTCGCGCGGGGGCTCGCCCAAACATGCGAGCGGCTCGGCGTCACGATCTACGAGCGCACCGCGGCCCGGGAGATCGCGCCGGGACGGGTCACGTGTGACGGCGGGACGGTGCGCGCGGACACCGTTCTGCGCGCCACAGAGTCCTACACGACCCAGCTGCCTGGTCAGCGCCTGAGCTACCTGCCGCTGTACTCGCTGATGATCGCGACCGAGCCGCTAGCCGACAGCGTCTGGGAGCAGCTCGGCTGGCGCGATGGGTTGCTCGTCGGCGATCTTCACCACCTGTTCTTCTACGCCCAGCGGACGACCGACGGCCGGATCGCGATCGGCGGCCGGGGAGCACCGTACAGGCTGCGCGAGCCGATCAGCGAGCGCAACGAGCGCTCCGCCGAGGTGGCGCGGCGGCTGGTCAAGACCGTGCAGCGTCATTTTCCGGCCGCCGCGGATGCGGCGATCACGCACCATTGGGGAGGACCGCTGGCGGTCCCGCGCGACTGGTCGATGAGCGTCAGCTTCGACGCCCGCAGCCGCGTGGGCTGGGCCGGCGGCTATTCGGGCCACGGGGTCGGCGCGTCGAACACGTCCGGCCGCACGCTCGCCGATCTCGCGCTCGGTCGCGACACCGATCTCGTGACGCTCCCGTGGGTGGAGCACCGCAGCCGGCGGTGGGAGCCAGAGCCGCTGCGGTTCGGTGCATCGCGGGCGATCGTGAAGATCCTCGGGCGCGCTGACGAGCACGAAGACGCCACCGGGCGCCGCTCGCAGCTGACGCGCCTCGTGGCACCGTTCATGCCGCCCCGCTGATCAGGCACGCGAGACGGCTCGCCGGCGGGGCAACGAGATTATCCTGCCGCTCGCGCCGGCCTGGCCAGCCCAACGCGGCCGTCACGCTCTCGCCAGCGCCGACCGCTGTCTGATCACCGCGACTGTCGCGAGGCAGACCCCGGACAGGATCAGGTACGGAACGGCGTCGCTGGTCGCCTCCGCGACCCGAGCGCCGAGTGCGGCGCCGACCGTCTGGCCGGCCGCCCAGGCCATGTTCCAGAGCGCGAACGGGATCGCCAGGTCGATCCCTCGTGCCTCGGCGCCGCTTGACAGCAGCGAGCTCGCCGGCACCCAGACGGCGCCGAAGCAGAGCGCGGCGACGAGTACCGCGGGTGCAAACAGCCATACGCTCTGAGGCAGCGTCAGCAGCAACGCGGCCAGGGATGCGCTCCCCAGCGCGGCACGGACGATGGACATCGGCCCCCGCCTGTCAGACGCGCGTCCGATCACCGGACTCGCCAGCGCCTCGAGCACCGACGACACGAAAAACGTGGCCCCGATGCCGAGTGTGCCCGCGCCGAGCGCGCTCAGACGCAGAGGCCCGAGGACGCTCAGCACGCCGAACAGCAACGCGCCGATCGTCGTGAACCACATTCCCGCGAGCATCCGGCGGTCGCTGCCGACGGCCCGCAGCAGCGCGCGTGCGGAGTGGAGCTCGCCGACCGGCGGCTCGGGCTGGGCGAGCGCGAGGACGCCGAACGCGATGATCACGGCCGCCAGGCACGTGAACGCGGGCTTCGGACCGGCAAGCTCGGCAATCGAGCCGACGACCGGCCCGAGCGCCGAGCCGGCGATCGCGATCCCGAGAACGCCGCCGACGACCTCGCCCCGGCGCTCCGGCGGGCTCTCGACGGCCACCCAGGCGAGCCCGCCCGTCCAGATGAAGGCGCTGGCGATGCCCTGGACGAAGCGCGCCATATCGAGGCTGTAGATCGAGTCCGCGAAACCGAACGCCAGGCACGTCACGCCCAGCAGGAACATGCCCGTGACGACGCCCCGTCGTGCCCCGATGCGGCCGACGATCAGTCCCGCCGGAATCGACGTGACGAGCGCTCCGATCGCGTACGACGCGGTGAGAATCCCGGCCGCGGCCTTGGATTCGTGCAGGTGGTGGACGTAGTACGGCAGGAGCGGCGAGAGGACCGAGTAGAACAACACCTCGATCAGCACGAGCGAGCTGACGAGGATGAACAGCCGCCGTGGCGCCGCCCGGTTCACGGGAGGCCGGGGTCGTCGATCTCGCGTCGGAACATCCGTCGCTCATCATCGCGCGTGGGCCCACGATGGTGCCGACACGCGGGCCGACGGCCACGCCTTCCGGCGGATACGATCGCTGACACTCGAGAGCGAAGCGGAGGAGAGCAGATGGCGATTGACACGCTGATGGCTTACGTCGGGGTGTACGACAGCGTCGCGGACGCCGAGGCCGACTATGACGTCGTCAAGCAGCTGCACGTCGACGCCGGCCTGATCGACGCCTACGACGCGGCGATCGTCGAGCGGCGTGAGGATGGCAAGGTCAAGCTCGGCAAGAAGCACGAGACCCCGACTCGGGTCGGCGGTGTCCTCGGCGGTGGCGTCGGACTGGCTACGGGCCTGGTTGTGGCGCTGTTCCCATTCGCGGCGGTGGGGGGCGGCCTGCTCCTCGGCACGACCGCCGGCGGCGCGATCCTCGGAGCAGTCGCGGGCCACGCGGCCGCGGGGATGAGCCGCGGCGACCTAAAAGATCTCGGCGAGCACCTCGACGCCGGTCAGGCCGGTCTGGTCGTGGTGGCGGTGTCCGACATGGGCGCCAAGGTGCAGCGCGCGATGAAGCGTGCGGCGAAGGTGCAGGAGAAAGAGCTCAAGGCCGACGCCGACGAGATCGAGCGCGACGCGAAGTCGGCGGGCGCGAGCTCGGCCGCCTGACGCGATGGACGGGCGTGCAGGGCGCCCGCGCGTCGGGCCCCGGTGACCCACTGCTAGCCCCAGAATTCGTCGGCGACCTCGACGACCAGCTCCAGCTTGCGGCGCTGATCGTCGATCGTCAGCCTGTTGCCCTCCTCGGTCGAGGAGAAGCCGCACTGCGGTGACAGGCACAGCTGGTCGGCGGCGACGAACTGCGATGCCTCCTCGATCCGGCGCTTGAGCATGTCACGGCTCTCGAGCTGCGGTCGTTTGGTCGTCACCAGTCCGAGCACCACCTGCTTTTCGGCTCCAACGAAGCGCAACGGCTCAAAGCTCCCCGAGCGCTCGTCGTCGAACTCGAGAAAGTAGCCGTCGACGTTCAGGTCGCCGAACAGCGCCTCGGCGACGAACTCGTAACCGCCCTCGGCGGCCCACATCGACTGGTTGTTGCCGCGGCACAGGTGCGTGGTGATCACCATGTCGTCGGGCTTGTCGGCGAGTGCGGCGTTGATGTTGGCGATGTACTGCTCGTGGAGGTGCTCGGGATCGCCGCCGATCTCCTCGATGTGCGAGCGCTGGGCCGGGTCGTTGACGTACGCCAGGCTCGTGTCATCGAGCTGGAGGTAGCGGCAACCGAGCTCGTAGACGCCGGCGATCTGCGCCGCGTAGGCGGCCGTCAGGTCGTCCCAGAAGCGAGGCATGTCCGGGTACGCGGATGGATCGATCGACGAGTTGCCGCCCCGATAGTGGACCATGCTCGCCGACGGGATCGTCAGTTTCGGCGTCTGGTCGGGATGCGCATGCTCGCGCAGGAACGAGAACGCGTCGGCGAAGATCGTCTCAGGCAGCGTGACCGTCTCGGTGACCCGCATCGCCGGCGGGTTGTAGTCGTACTCGCCGCCGTCGCCGTGGAAATGGACGTGGATGCTCTCGGCCTCCGACTGCTCGATGCCGCCGAGCGAGTAGATGAAGTCCATATGCCACGAGGTGCGGCGAAATTCGCCGTCGGTGACGCTCTGCAGTCCCGCCTCGCGCTGCAGCTCGATCACGTCGAGGATCGCCTCATCCTCGCGCTCGCGCAGCGCTTCGGATTCGATCTCGCCGGCCTTGTACGCCGCGCGAGCGCGTGCGAGATCGGGCGGGCGGAGAAGGCTGCCGACATGGTCGGCGCGGAACGGCGGCTTGTCACGAGCGGGAATCTTGGCCTCCTCAGTCGGTGATCTCGTGCTTTCGATCAACGATACCCGGGCGTTTGAGCTTGCCGTGCTCGGGCCCGTTGTAGGCTCGAAGCGTGGTCGCCAAGTACCGATCCGTGCTGTCGGTGCCCGGCTCGCCGGGGCTGATTCTGGCCGCGCTGGCGGGACGGCTGCCGCTGGGCATGTCAACGCTCGCGATTCTGCTGCTCGTCCGCGAGACGGGTCACTCGTACGCGATCGCGGGGATCTCGGTCGGCGCGTACGCGTTCGCGAGCGCGGCATCAGCGCCGGTGCAGGGTCGGCTGATCGACCGCTTCGGACGGTTGCGCGTGATGGTGCCGATGGCGCTGGGGCAAGCCGCGGTACTGGTGGCATTCGTACTGGTGGCGTCGGCCGACGCGAGCGGGGCGGCGGTCGTGCCGCTCGCGGCGCTCGCGGGCGCGCTGATGCCGCCGGTGTCGCCGACGGCGCGGGCGCTGATGCGCGACGTGTACAGGGACCCGCACGTGCGCGAGACGGCCTACGCGCTCGACTCCGTGGTCCAGGAGGTGGTCTGGGTGATCGGCCCGCTGATCGTCGCGCTCGTGGTCGGATTCACCTCTCCGGAGGTCGGGGTACTGCTGGTCGCCACTGTGTGCGTGATCGGGACGACGCTGTTCGTGCGCTCGCCGCTGGCGCGCGGGTCGGGGACACGCGCCGCTCACGAGCCCCGTGTGTCCGTGCTCTCCAACCACGAGCTTCGCGCAATGCTGATCCCGATCGCACTGACCGGGGTCGGGCTCGGGGCGATCGAGGTGGGGTTGCCGTCACTCGCGCTCCACGCCGGCTCCCGTCCCGCGTCCGGGTTGCTGCTCGCGGTCTGGAGCCTGGGCAGCCTGACCGGTGGCCTGTGGTACGGGGCTCGCGTGTGGAGCTCGTCGCTGGCCCGTCGGTACAGGCTGCTGCTCGTGGCGGCGATCGCGTTCCAAGCGCCGCTGATCATCGCGCGCACGGTGCCCGAAGGGATCATCGGGAGCCTGCTCGCCGGGCTGATGATCGCGCCGGTGTTCTCCTGCCAGTACGCGATGATCGGCCGTGCGGCTCCGTCCGGCTCCGAGACCGAGGCCTTCACCTGGGTGTCGGCGGCGCTGGTCGCCGGGCTCGCGACCGGCTCGGCGATCGGCGGAGCGCTGATCGGACCGGCCGGCGTCAGCGCCCCGTTCGTGTTCTCGTGCCTGGCCACGGCGGTCGCCGCGACGATCGCGCTGCGAACGCCCGAACCGGCGTTCGCGCTTCAGAGCAGCGCCAGCTGAGGACCGGTCCAGCCCGCGTCCAGCGCCGCGCGCTCACCGCCGCCGCCCTCGAAGTCCAGCAGCGCGCCCTTGCGGTGCAGCCCGCCGCCGTACCCGGTCAGCGAGCCGTCGGAGCCGATCACGCGGTGACAGGGGACGATGATCGGCACCGGTGTGCGGCCCACCGCGGCGCCGACGGCACGAGCGTTGAAGTCCTCGCGACCGTCCTGGTGCCCGATCTCATGTGCCAGCGTCCCGTAGGTCGTTGTCGACCCGTACGGGATCTCTCGCAGCGCGGCCCAGACACGGCGTTGAAACATCGTGCCGACCAGTTCGAGCTCGAGCTCGAAGTGCCGCCGCTCGCCGGCGAAGTAGGCATCGAGCTGCTCAGTCGCGACCTCGAGCACCGGGTTTGAGTGAGCCTGGTCGGCCTCCCGCTTGCTCGGGCCGCGGCCCGGGAAGTGCAGGCCGCGCAGACCGCTGGGCCCGGCGATCAGGGTCAGTGCGCCGATTGGACTTTCGTAGATGGTGAAGTTCATGATCCTCATTTCGAGTCGTGGAAGATGATGCCGAGCGCGGTCCGCTCGCCGCTGGTGACGGTGCTGACGCCGTGGCGCAGCGTGACGCGGTGGTAGCCGTGGGCGCCGTGGTTGGGTCGCTCGCGGGTCGGGAAGACGACGAATGCGCCTCTCGGCGGCTGCAGCACGTGCGCGCGGCTCTGGGCGCGTGGACGCTGCTCGAGGAGCACGAACTCGCCGCCCGTGTAGTCGGCGCCGCCATCCGAGAGGACGGTCAGCACCTGGAAGGGGAAGAAGATCTCGCCGTACAGGTCCTGGTGCAGGGCGTTCCAGTCACCACCGCGATACCGCAGCAGCAGCGGGGTCGGCCGGTCCTGGCCGGCGGCGCTGCAGCGCTCGAGCAGCTGCTCATGGGTATCGGGGAAGTGCGGGTTGTCGCCCGACAGCAGGTCGGCCCAGCGGTTGGCAACAGGCGCCAGATGCTCGTAGAAGGCGACCCGCGCGGACTGAATCGGGTCGGGCAGCGGGTGTGAGAAGTAGCGATAGCGCCCCTCGCCGAAGCGGTGGCGAGCCATCTCGATCGTCGCGCGGAACCGTTCACCGTCGAACAACGATGCGAGCGCCTGGCACTCCCGGGCGCTGAGCACCGGCTCGGTGATCGCGAACCCTCGCTGATCGAGCTGATCGGAGAGCGCGTCCCAGTCGAGTGAGTGGATCCGTTCGGTGATGCCTGCTTGTGCCTGTGTTTGCGCAGTCATGCACGTATAACGCCGGGCCGGCAGAAAACGTGAGAGACGTCTCGTGCCGGTCGGCCGGCATTGCGCGCCGATGCCGAGCGGGTCTACAGCTCGCGCACCGGGCGACACGGACTGCCGACGCAGAGGTGTCGCGGCGGCAGGTCCTTGGTCACGACACTGCCGGCGCCGACGACCGTGCCCTGACCGACCGTCACACCGGGCAGGACGATCGCGCCGGCCGCCAGCCAGGCGTCGTCGCAGATCGTGATCGGTGCGGCGGATTCGATCCGCGTGCGGCGCTCGTCGGGGTCGAGCGGGTGGGTCGGCGTCACGATCTGGACCCCGGGGCCGATCTGTACGTCATCGCCAATGCGGACCGGCGCCGAGTCGAGGATCACGGCCCCGAAGTTGATGAACGAGCGCGCGCCGATCTCGATCTGGTAGCCGTAATCGCAGTGAAACGGGGACAGGATCTCGGTCTGCTCGTCGAGTCCGCCGAGCAGACCGCGGAGGACCTCCTCTCGCTCCCGGGGGTCGGCGACGCCGATCGCGTTGAGGCGCTCGAGCGCGAGCCGGCAGCGATGGCGATCCGCGAGCAGCTCAGGGTCGTCGGCGAGGTAGGGCTCACCGGTGAGCATCCGTTCCTTCTCGGTGGCCACGGCCTCATGCTGACAGGCCGGTCGTCCGGTCGTAGCGCGAGTCGCTGGCGGCGCTGCCGCTGCCGGACTCAGGTCACCGCACGACGAATGTCCTCAGCGTGACGTCGAGCCGCGGCGCGGCCTTCTTGGTGAAGTGCTTGAAGTCGTCGAACTGCACCTTGTAGCTCTTGAAGTGCGGGTGGCCGCCCGGGTACAGCCGCGCCCTGGTCTTGAGCAGCCCGCAAACTCCCTTCGCCTTCCCATATCGGGCCAGCGCCACTTGCTTGGGGTGCAGAAAGTGCGCGTAGATCGTCTCGCCCTGCGTGAAGCCCGAGAACAAGAACGTGACCCGGCGCGTGAATTTGGCCCTGGCGGGCTTGGTTTGGACCAGCAGCGGCGCGACGGTGGTGGGCGTGGACGCGCTGACCGGTGCGGTGGCGCTCAAGTCCGTGGCGGTCACGCTCACGGTCTTCGGCGTCGCCGCATCGAACAGCTTCCCGGGCACCGGGGCGCCGGTGATGATGGAGATCGTCCCAGCGGCGCTGACCGGGCCCGAGGCCGCGACCGAGCCGTCGCTGCTGGACAGCGTGACGGTGTCGCCCGGGGTAAAGCCGGACCCCGTCACGGTCATCAGGGCACGCTTAGCCTCCATGACGTAGCAGGGCTTGTTGACAGAGATCGTCGCTGCTGATGCCTGCGTCGCGACGGCAGCCGGCGCGATCACGAATGTGGCGGCGAGCGCGAGGGCGTGGCCCCGAATAGCCATCTGTTCTCCCATGCTGGATTGCGAGTACCGCCCGGCCGCGCCACCAGTGTAATCGCTCGCGGGTGGTCGCCGGGCGGGTCGGGGTCGGGCGGCGCGCGTTGACGTCGCTGACCTGCATCTGATATATCAGGAGCCATGGCCACGGAAGCCAGGCAGCTGCCGGCGCGTCAGCGCGTCGTGATCATCGGTGCGGGGATCGTCGGCAACAGCGTCGCGTACCACCTGACGCAGCTCGGAGAGACCGATATCACGCTGATCGACAAGGGGCCGCTCCCGAACCCCGGCGGCTCGACCGGGCATGCGTCGAACTTCATCTTCCCGGTCGACCACTCCAAGGAGATGACGTCGCTGACGCTCGAGAGCATGCGCCAGTACAAGGACCTGGACGTGTTCCTCGAGTGCGGCGGAATCGAGGTGGCGCGGACGGGGGAGCGGATGCAGGAGCTCAACCGGCGGATGGTCTCGGCGGCGAGCTGGGGGATCGAGCCGGTCTCGCTGCTGGACCCGGCGCAGATCAAAGAGCTGGTCCCGTTCATCGACGAGGAGATCCTGCTCGGTGGCTTCTACACGCCGGGCGCGGGGGTGGTCGACTCGCTGCGCGCCGCGACGATCATGCGAGAGCGCGCGCAGGCGGCCGGGATGACCGTATCGGCGAACACCGCGGTGACCGGGCTCGACGTCGAGCGGGGGCGGATAACGCGAGTCCGCACCGACCGGGGAGAGATCGAGGCCGACCTCGTTGTGATCGCATGCGGCTGCTGGAGCCCGCGAATCGCGCGCATGGCCGATGCGCGGATCCCGCTGACGCCGGCCGTGCACCAGATGATCGACATCGGCCCGGTGCCCAGGTTCGCGGACCCCAAGACGCTGGTCGACTATCCGATCGTTCGCGACATGGACACCAACATGTACGAGCGCCAGGACGGGACCGGACTCGAGATCGGGTCATACGCGCACCGCCCGATCCTGATGGAGCCCGACGAGATCCCGTCGATCGAGGAGTCCGCCCTGAGCCCGACAGAGCTCCCATTCACGCAGGCGGACTTCGAGCTGCAGCTGGAGCAGGCGCTCGAGCTGATGCCCGAGATCGTCGGCGACGAGACCGTCGGCCAGCGGTACGCGATCAACGGGCTGCTGTCGGTGACGCTCGACGGGATGCCGCTGATCGGCGAGACGCCGGAGGTCAAGGGGCTGTGGTCGGCGGCTGCGATCTGGATCAAGGAGGGCCCGGGCGCGGGCAAGACGATCGCCGAGCTGATGATGCTCGGAGAATCAGAGATCGACGTCTACGAGTCCAACATCGCCCGCGCATATCCGCACCAGAAGACTCGCGAGCACATCTGCGCCCGCGCGAACGAGGGCTTCAACAAGATGTACGGGATCGTCCATCCCTCTGAGCAGTGGGAGTCCGACCGGCGCGTCAAGCTGCCGCCGTACTACGAGCGCGAGCAAGAGCGTCGGGCGGTCTTCTACGAGGCGGCCGGGTGGGAACGACCGCAGTGGTACGAGTCCAATGCGATGCTGGTCGACGAATACGCCGATCGCATCAACGTGCGCGAGGCGGAATGGGACGCCCGGTGGTGGTCGCCGATCATCAACGCCGAGCACCTGGCGATGCGCGACCGTGCCGGCTACACGGATCTGACCGCGTTCGCGATCTTCGACGTCAGCGGGCCGGCTGCGCTCGACGCCGTGCAGAGGGTCGCGATGCGCCAGATGGACGTGGCCGTCGGGCGCGTCGTCTATACGCCGGTGCTGACCCCGAGCGGCGGCTTCAAGGCCGACCTGACGATCATGCGAATGGCAGATGATGTGTTCCGGGTCGTGACCGGCGGCGCCTGGGGGATGTCCGATCTCAAGTGGTTCAAGGACCACCTCCCCGAGCGTGGCGGCGCACAGATCCACGATCAGACCAGCGCATGGACCACGCTCGGGCTGTGGGGTCCGCGTGCGCGCGACATCCTCGGCAGCGTGACCAGCGGTGACGTGTCGAACGAGGGCTTCCCGTTCGCGCAGTTCAGGTCGCTCGAGGTGCAGTCGCTACAGGTGATCGCCTCGCGGATCTCCTACGTCGGCGATCTCGGGTGGGAGCTGTACGTGCCGATCGAGCAGGGTGCGCGTCTGTGGGACATCATCGCGGAGGCGGGCGAGCCGCACGGGGCCGTCCCGGTCGGCGCCGGCGTATACGGCACCACCGGCCGGCTGGAGAAGTGCTACCGGGCATACGGCGCCGAGCTCGAGGGCGAGTACAACGTGGTGGAGGCCGGGATGGCGTGGGGCCGTGTCAAGGATCAGGACTTCATCGGCAAGCGGGCGCACGTCGAGCACCGCCAGTCCGAGCCCGCGGCGATCATGTGCACGCTGACCGTCGACGACCACAGCTCGCAGTCGGGCGTCAAGCGCTACATGCTCGGCGGCGAGCCGATCCTGGCGCGCGACGGCACGGCGATCACGGACGCCAAGGGGCGGCGCTCGTATGTGACGAGCGCGGGCGCCGGACCGTCGGTCGCCAAGCACATCCTGATGACCTATCTCCCGCCCGAGCGCGCCAAGGAGGGCGAGCAGCTGCTGGTCCAGTACATGGGCGAGCGCTACCCGGTGACGGTCGCGGTCGCCGGCTCGACCCCGATCTTCGACCCTGACAACTCGCGCGTGCGGTCATGAACATCCTCGTGTGTGTCAAGCGGGTCCCGCTGACCGGCGGCAAGATCACGCTGACCGACGACGAGCGTGCGATCCAGACCCGCCACCTCGGGTTCACGATCAGCCCCCACGAGGAGTGTGGCGCCGAGGAGGCGGTACGACTGATCGAGAAGCACGGTGGCTCGTCGACCGTGCTCACGCTCGGGCCGGCCGAGGCCGAGGAGCAGCTTCGCGACATGATGGCGATCGGGATCGACGGCGCAATCCACCTGGTCAGCGACGGCGGGGAGTGGGATCCGCAGGCGACCGCGGCGGCGATCGTCGCGGCGATCCAGGCTGCACCCGAGCCATACGACCTGATCCTGTGCGGCAACGAGTCCGCCGACGCCGGCAACTACCAGGTGGCGATCAGGGTCGCCACCACGCTCGGGATGCCGTGCGTGACCGGCGTCAAAGGGATAACGCTCGACGGCGACGGCAGGCTGCGCTGCGAGCAGGAGGTCACCGGCGGTCGTGACATCTACGTGGTGCCCACGCCGGCCGTGGTGACGGTCAAGGAGGGTTTGAATCTGCCGCGGTACCCGTCCGTCCCGGGCCGTCTGCGCGCCAAGCGCAAACCGCTTACCGCCGGCGAGCCCGCGCGCGCCGCCAGCCGGCTCGAGATGGTCCGGCTGGTGCTGCCGGAGGCCGCCGGCAAGGAGGCGGAGGTGCTAGGCACCGGGCCTGACGCCGCTCCGGCCGTGGTCGCGATGTTGCAGGAGATCGGGGTCGTCTAGTGACCCGATTCGGAAATCGGGGGCACTGAATGCGTCTGATCCTGATCGAGGATCCGGCCGACGAGCTCTCGCAGCAGGCGGTGGCGTTCGCGCGCGCGATGGGCGAGGACGCCGCACCGATAGCGATCGACGGCTCGACGCCTTACGCGCCGGCCGCCTGGGCGCAGACGCTCGTCGAGTTGATCGAGCAGCGCTCGCCGTCGGCGGTGATCGCTCCCGGGACCGATCGCGGCAACGAGGTGCTCGCGCATGTGGCCGCCAAGCTCGACCTGCCGATGGCGGCCAACTGCGTATCGGTGACGCCGGGAGAGCCGGCCACCGTGCTGCGGACCCGGTGGGGCGGCAGCCTGCTCGAAGAGGCGCTGCTCAAGGGCTCGCCGCTGCTGATGACGAGTGCCGCCCACGCGGTCGCGGCTAGGCCGATCGGCGATGTCGAGACCGTGAGCGTGACCGCGCAGGCTTCCGAGCTCGACCTCGCGGCGCAGGTAATCGAGCACCTGCCAACCGTCAGCGCCGGCGTGTCGCTCGCCGATGCCGACGTGGTCGTCTCAGGTGGGCGTGGCGTCGGGTCCGCGGAGGGCTTTTCGGTGATCGAAGAGCTTGCCGAGCTGCTCGGCGGCGCTGTCGGGTGCTCGCGCGCGGTAACGAGCGCCGGTTGGCGCCCCCACACCGACCAGGTCGGCCAGACCGGCACGAAGATCTCCCCGGAGATCTACATCGCCTGCGGGATCAGCGGCGCGACCCAGCACATGGCCGGCTGCAAGGGCGCCAAGCGGCTGCTCGCGATCAACCCCGATGGCGAGGCGTCGATCTTCGCGAGCGCCGACTACGCGGTGATCGGTGACCTTCACGAGGTCGTACCGGCAATCTCGAGCGAGATCCGGAAAGCGAGAGGCTCATAGGGGCGGTGGTCGCCGCGCTCGTGCTCGCCGCCCTGATCGCGGCGAGCGCTACGTTGTTCGGGCTCCGACTCCAGTTCCTGCTCGCGCTGCTCAACGGGGCGGCGCCGGTCAGCCGGTCGAGCGACGTCGAGCGGCGGATCGGCAACGAGGCGACGATCGTGCTCGGCCAGCGCAAGCTGCTCCAGCGCCTTGGCCCGGGCCTGATCCACGCCTTCATCTTCTGGGGCTTCCTGGTGCTCGCGCCGACGATCCTGATCGCGCTGATCGGGTTCGTGGACAAGCACTCGACGCTTCCGTGGCTCGGCCACCAGGGTTGGTTCGCGTTCCTGGCCGACATCTTCGCGACTCTGGTGCTGATCGGATGCGCGGGCGCTCTATGGGTCCGCAAGGTCCAGCGGCCCGAGCGTTTCAAGGGCAGCCACCGCGGCGAGGCCGACCTGATCCTGGGGCTGATCGCGACGATCGCGACGACGCTGCTGCTGTGGCAGGCGTGCCGGATCGCGCTCGGCCTCAACGAGTGGCCCGCGTCGTCGGCGCCGGTATCCGACCTGTTCTCGCACCTGTTCGGCGAGAACTCCGCGACGCGGGTGCTCGAGCGCGTGTTCGTGTATCTCCACGTCGGCACGATCCTCTTCTTCCTCGCCTACCTGCCGCGCTCCAAGCACCTGCACATCCTCAGCGCCGCATTCAACGTCTGGTACGGGCGCACGGGTCCCGGCGGCAAGCTCGAGACGCTGCGCTTCGACGACCCGGACGTGCCCGAGGATGAGATCCGCTTCGGAGCCGGGACGGCCTCCGACCTGAACTTCAAGGAGGTGCTCGACACGTTCTCGTGCACCGAGTGCGGACGCTGCCAGGACGCGTGCCCCGCGTTCGCGACCGGCAAGACGCTGTCGCCCAAGCTGCTGATCATGGGTCTGCGCGATCAGCTGTTCACCGACGGCGGGGCGATCGTCTCCAGCCGCGGAGGCGATGGCGAGGCGCTCGAGCTCGCGCCGCTGGTCCCCGGCGCGGTCCCGGAGGAGTCGGTCTGGGACTGCGTCACCTGCGGCGCGTGCGTGCAGGCGTGCCCGGTCTCGATCGAGCACGTTGACCACATCGTCGATCTGCGACGGCACCTCGTGATGGTCGAATCGAGCTTCCCGTCCGAATCGGAGCAGATGCTCCGCGACGTCGAGCGAGCGGGCAACCCTTGGGGCAAGGCGCAGTCCGAACGGGCCGACTGGGCCGCTGAGCTCGGGATCAAGATTCTCGAGCCCGGCGACCCGGCGCCCGAATACCTCTACTGGGTCGGCTGCGCCACCTCGTTCGATGATCGTGCCCGCCGGACCGCCGAGGCGACCGCGAAGCTGCTCCAGCGGGCTGGGGTGGAGTTCGCCATCCTCGGCCCGCGCGAGGCGTGCACCGGTGACCCGGCTCGCAGGATGGGCAACGAGTACGTGTTCCAGGCCTACGCCGAGCAGAACGTCGAGACGCTGAACGACGCCGGTGTGACCAAGATCGTCACGGGCTGCCCTCACTGCTTCAACACGCTCGGCAATGAGTACCCGGACTTCGGTGGTGACTATGAGGTGGTTCACCATTCCGAGCTGCTCGCGCGGCTGGTGGCCGATGGGCGCCTCAAACCGCAGCGCGACCAGGGGCTCAACATCACCTACCACGACTCCTGTTATCTGGCCCGCCATAACGACGTGCTCGCGCCACCGCGGGAGCTGGTGGCCGCTGTCGGCGAGCCGGTCGAGATGAAGCGCTCGGGCAAGCAGACGTTCTGCTGCGGCGCCGGCGGCGCGCACATGTGGATGGAGGAGCGCGGCAAGCCGATCAACGAGGAGCGCGTCCGCGAGGCGGCCGGTACCGGCGCCGGCACGCTCGCGGTGGCGTGTCCGTACTGCACTGTGATGCTCGACGACGGCGTCCAGAGCGCGGGTGCACAGATGCGGGTCGTTGACGTCGCGACGCTGCTCGACGAGGCCACCGGCGGGGCGGATCCGGACGGCTAATTCACACAACCAAGGAGGCTCGCATATGATCGCCCACGTTCCTGGTTTAACTGCTGGTGACCGGCGTTTTCAAGCGGTGAGGGGTGGTCATGTCTGACGCATTTGATTACGTGGTCGTGGGTGGCGGGTCGGCGGGTGCGATCGTCGCCGCTCGGCTGTCAGAGGATCCAAAGACGTCCGTCTGTCTCCTGGAATGGGGCGACAGCGACGTCAACAACGACGACGTGCTCCAGATCCGGCGCTGGCTCGGGCTGCTCGAGGGTCCGATCGACCTCGCCTACCACACGACGCTGCAGCCGCGCGGGAACGCGCACATCGTCCACTCGCGGGCGAAGGTTCTTGGCGGTTGCTCGTCGCACAACACGATGATCTGGTTCAGGCCGTTCCCCGGCGACTGGCAAGACTGGGTGGACCAGGGCGCGACTGGGTGGGACTACGACACGATCGACCCGTACTACGCGCGGATTCCCGGCCCGCATCAGCGCGTGGAGCCGCAGGACCAGAACGCGATCCTGCACGACTGGATCAACTCGTGTGCGTCTGCGCTGGGCGTGACTCCTGATCCCGACTGGAACGCCGGGCCGTATCGCGACGGGGCGGGCTTCCTCGACGTCGGCTACAACCCCGCCAACGGGGTCCGGTCGTCGTCGTCGGTGATGTACCTACACCCGATCGTCGACAGCCGCCCGAACCTATCAGTCCAAACACGCTCGCGAGCGATGCAGATCGAGTGCAAGGACGGTCGAGCGGTGGCGGTGCATGTCGAGCGTGACGACGGCGCGTGGCACGACCGTGTCGAGGCGAGCAAGGAGATCATCGTCTGCTGCGGGTCGGTCGACACGCCGCGGCTGCTGCTCTACTCGGGCATCGGGCCACGCAAAGAGCTCGAGGGCCTCGGAATCGACGTAGTGCACGACCTGCCGGGTGTCGGCGAGAACCTGATCGACCATCCGGAGTCGATCATCATCTGGAAGCTGAAGCGACCGATGGGGCCAGAAGGAGCCATGGACGCCGACTGCGCGCTGTTCGTCAACCGGTTCGAACGCGATGAACGGCCCGACCTGATGTACCACACCTACCAGATGCCGTTCACGTTCAACACCGAGCGGCTGGGTTATGAGGTTCCGGACGACCGGTGGTGCATCTGCATGACGCCGAACATTCCCCGTTCGCACTCCAAAGGCCGGCTGTATCTGCTGTCGCGCAATCCCGAGGTCAAGCCCGCGCTCGACTTCCGCTACTTCACCGACGAGGACAACTACGACGAGCAGACGATCGTCGACGGAATGAAGATCGCCCGCCAGGTCGCCGCCGAAGGTCCGTTCGCGGACTGGATCGACTACGAGATCGCGCCGGGCGAGCAGTTGACGACCGATGCGGAGCTGTCGACGTACGGCAGGGCGGTTCACCA
>DATNKY010000084.1:0-2237 GCA_035603155.1 Solirubrobacteraceae bacterium | reverse complement strand
AGGACATCCCCGTGGTGCTGGCCAAGGCCAACCAGGCGCTGGCCACGCTCGACAAGTACCGCAGCCGCCTCGACCAGGTGTCGACGCGCCTCACCGCGCTCGAGTTCGAGGGCGGCGCGACCCTCCACGACGTTTTGACGGTTCTTCAACGAGCCGAGCTCGTGACCCGCATGGCGGTCGAAATCGAGCGCTACATCGTCGAGCTCGGCACCGAGGGCCGGCTGATCGAGATGCAGCTCGACGAGACCATGGTGGGCGTATCGGCGGACAAGACGGCGCTGGTTCACGACTACCTGAGCGAGGACACCGACGAGACGTTCGCGACGGCGTTCGATCAGCTCGTGCGCCTGCCCAACCAGGACCTATTGGACTTCGGTCGCCTCGCCGAGCTGCTCGGCTACGACCGCAAGCTGAACACCCTCGACTATCCGACATCTCCGCGCGGCTTCCGCATCCTGGGCCGGATTCCACGTCTGCCCAAGCTCGTTGTGCAGCGGATCGTGAGCGAGTTCGGAGGGCTTGAGGAGTTGCTCGCCGCCACAGACGGCGAGCTGGAGACCGTCGACGGAGTCGGCGAGATCCGTGCGAAGGACATCCGCGAAGGTCTCCGGCGTCAGCAGGAGATCAACCTCGTGGACAGGTACCTGCAAACGTAGTTAGGGAGAGAACGATCGAGCGCGGGTCTCAGGACTCACGCCCGTCCCGGAAAGAGGAGGACACCATCACAGAGCTAATGGAAGAGCAGCTGGAGGACCTCGAGATCGCCGAGGAAGAAGTAGAGGTAGTTCACATCGAGTTCGAAATCGGCGACAACGTCGTATACCCCCACCACGGGGCGGGAAAGGTGATTCGCAAGGAGCAAAAGGAGATCCTCGGCGAGCGACGCGAGTATCTGACCATCAAGATCCTGCACAACGACATGACCGTGATGGTCCCCACCGAGAACGCTGCGCTCGCGGGTCTCCGCCGCGTGATCGACGAAGAGACGGTCCAGAAGGTGCTGGGTGTCCTCCAGGACGAGTGTTCGGAGATGCCCAAGAACTGGAACCGTCGCTTCAAGTACAACCGCGACAAGATCAAGACCGGCGACATCTACGAGCTCGCCGAGGTCGTGCGCAACCTCGCCATCCGCGAAGCCGAGAAGGGGCTGTCGACGGGCGAGAAGCAGATGTTCACGCGCGCGAAGAAGATCCTCGCCTCCGAGCTGATGTACGCGCTGGGGATGAACGAGGACGAGGTCGAGGAGTACCTCCAGGGCCTGCTGTTGGACTCTTTCAACGGGAAGAACGGCAAGACGAACGGGAAGGTCACCGTCGGCGCCAAATAGCCGAGTCCGGGTATGGCGGTCGCGTTGATCGTGGCCGCCGGGCGTGGAGAGCGCCTTGGGTCGGGTCTGCCCAAGGCGCTTGTCACGCTTGGGGGTAAGCCGATGCTGGAGTGGAGCGTCGCGACGCTCCACTCGCTGCCGGAGATCGAGCAGATCGTGGTCGCGTTGCCGGCGGACGCGCTCGACGCCGCACCTGCGGGCACGGTCGCCGTCGCCGGCGGCGCGGTCCGGTCGCAGTCAGTGCGCGAGGCGCTGCGCGTATCGGGGCGCGGGGACCCGGTCGTCGTCCACGATGCCGCGCGCCCGCTCGCGCCGGCCGCCCTCTTCGCCGACGCGCTCGCTCAGCTGGAGGCGTGCGGAGCCGACGCCGTGATCGCCGCCGCCCCGGTCTCCGACACGATCAAGGAGGTGGAGAACGACGGGCGGACGGTGGCGCGGACGCTCGAGCGTTCGCGCCTGTGGGCGGTCCAGACCCCGCAGGTGTTCCGCCGCGAGGCGCTCGAGCGCGCTCTGCTCGGGGCGGACGACGAGCTGCTCGCGGCGGCGACCGACGATGCGTGGCTGATCGAGCAGGTCGGAGGGACGGTGCAGGTCGTGAAGTCCGGGCCGCGCAACATCAAGGTCACGACTCCGACCGATCTGCAGTTGGCCGAGCTGCTGCTCGCCGAGGACGCGCGTTGACGATCGCCACCGGGCTCGGGTACGACTGTCACCGGTTCGCGGAGGGCCGCCGGCTCGTGCTGGGCGGGATTGAGCTCGAGCATGACCAGGGCCTCGCGGGGCACTCGGACGCCGACGTCCTCACGCACGCAATCATCGACGCGCTGCTCGGCGCGGCCGCGCTCGGCGACATCGGCGAGCACTTTCCCGACACCGACGAGCGCTACCGCGGCGCCGACTCGATCGTTCT
>DATNKY010000203.1:0-4316 GCA_035603155.1 Solirubrobacteraceae bacterium | reverse complement strand
CACGTCGAGGTCGGGCCAGCGCTCGACCAGCGAACCGGTCGCGCCCGCGTGGTCGAGATGCACGTGCGTCAGCAGCACCGCGCGCGGTCGCCGGCCCGCGAGTCCGTCCAGCAGCGCCGGCAGGCACGAGCTCGGGCCCGGATCGATCAGCACATCGTCGACCTCGTAGGAGGCGATCACGCGCCCGCGACCGAGATGCAAGAGGTCAATCACCCGCATCGCGTTGGAGCGAGCGGCTACTGGTCGGCGCGGCGAGTGGCGGCGTCCGATGCGGGCGGGATCACCGGGTGCGATTCGGTCTGTGGCGGATCGGGCTCATCGAACCCGGGCTGCTCGCCGTGGTCGGCCCGGTCCTCGGACCCGACCTCGACGTCCTCGTCGAACTCGCTGATCTCGTCGTCCTCGACCTGGTCGTAGACCGCGGTCACCGGCTCGGCGTCTTCGGACGCAGCTTGCGGCTCAGGCGCTGCCTGCGTTTCGGCTGCTGCCTGGGGCTCGGGGGCTCCGTGCGGCTCGGGCGCGGCCTCCGGCTCGTCCGCTCCATACGGCTCGGGCGCGGCCTCCGGCTCGGACGCGGCCTCCGGCTCGGGCGCGAGCTCGGCCGCCTCCGGCGCCTCGGCCGCCTCTGCGGCCTCCTCGACCACCGGAAAGCGCTCGGCGGCGCTTTCGGCGAGCGTCATCAGCTGGTGGGCGAGCTCGCGGGCGTCGTCGACGATCCGGTGACGCTCGACCCAGATCCTGTCCGTATCGGCATCGAGCTCCTTGACCCGCTGATGCGCGGAGGAAACGATCTCGGCGGCCTCTAGCCGCGCATGCTCGAGGCGGTCCTCTCCCTCGCGCCGCGACTGAGCCGTTATCTCCTCGGCGGTGTCATGCGCGCGCTGAAGGATCCCGGAGATCTGCTCGCCGACCCGCTCCAGCGCCTTGCGAACCGCGGCCTCGGGCGAACGCGTCGCCTGCAGCTCGGCGACCAGCTGACTGGTCTGCTTGACATAGGCATCAACCGCCAGGCGGTCGTACCCGCGGAGCGCTACGGGGAAGTCGGCGTGCACGGCTGCGACCGCGTCATCCGGCAAGGTATCCAATGGAGCGGTGATCTCCTGGAGGATCGCATGCTCCGTCGCGGCTGAGCTCTGATCTGGCATACGGAGGGTTCGCGATCATTGTGGCACGAACGGCGGTCGGAGCCGCGCTCATACAATGGCGCCATGTCAGACGCTCCGAATCCGCGTCTCGCCGAGCGCGACCGCGCGTGGATGATGCGCACGTATGCGGGCCATTCGGACGCCAAACGCTCAAACGAGCTCTACCGACGCAACCTGGAGAAGGGGCAGACGGGCCTCTCGGTGGCTTTCGATCTCCCCACCCAGACGGGCTATGACCCTGATCACGAGCTCGCCCGAGGGGAGGTCGGCAAGGTCGGCGTCTCGATCGCGAACCTCGGCGACATGCGGACGCTGTTCGATGGCATACCGCTCGACCAGATGAATACTTCGATGACGATCAACGCGACCGCCGCCTGGCTGCTGGCGCTGTACATCGTCGCCGCCGAGGACCAGGGCGTCGCCTCCGAGCAGCTCCAGGGCACGACCCAGAACGACATCCTCAAGGAGTACCTGAGCCGCGGCACATACTCGTTCCCGCCCGGCCCGAGCATGCGTCTGATCGCCGACACGATCGCCTACACCGTCGAGCACGTGCCGAAGTGGAACCCGATCAACATCTGCTCCTACCACCTCCAGGAGGCCGGCGCGACTCCTGTGCAGGAGATCGCGTACGCGATGAGCAACGCGATCGCGGTGCTCGACGCCGTCCGCGCCCGGGTTGCCGACGAGCTGATGGCGGACGTGTTCGGCCGGATCTCGTTCTTCGTCAACGCCGGCGTCCGGTTCGTCGAGGAGCACGCGAAGCTGCGGGCGATGTCCGAGCTGTGGGACGAGCTCGGGCGCGAACGCTACGGCGTCCAGGACGACAAGCGGCGCCGCTTTCGCTACGGCGTCCAGGTCAACTCGCTCGGTCTCACCGAGGCGCAGCCGGAGAACAACGTCTACCGGATCGCACTCGAGGCACTCGCGGTCACACTCGGTCGCGGTGCCCGCGCCCGCGCGATCCAGCTCCCGGCCTGGAACGAGGCGCTCGGCCTCCCGCGGCCGTGGGACCAGCAGTGGTCGCTGCGCCTCCAGCAGGTGCTCGCCTACGAGACCGACCTGCTCGAATACCCGGACATCTTCGAGGGCTCGAAAGTGATGGAAGGGCTCGTGTCCGAGCTCGCGTCCGGCGCCCGCGAGGAGATGGCACGCGTGGCCGAGCTGGGCGGCGCCGTGCAAGCGGTGGATTACATGAAGGCTGCGCTGGTCGAGTCGCACCGCGAGCGCTGGCAGCGGATCGAGTCGGGCGAGCTGACGGTCGTCGGCATGAACCGCTTCACCTCGAGCGAGCCATCGCCCCTGCTGGCCGATGCCGACGGCGGGATCCTGGTGGTCGATCCGGCAGTCGAGGCCGAGCGGCGCGAGGCGGTCGCGCAATGGCGTGCCGAGCGCGACCAGGCGGCCGTTGACGCCGCGCTGAGCGAGCTCACCCGGGTCGCCCGCGACGAGCGCGAGAACATCATGCCCGCCACGATCGCCGCCGCGCGCGCGGGAGCGACCACCGGCGAGTGGACGCAGACGCTGCGCGACGTGTTCGGCGAATACCGAGGGCCGACCGGCGTCGGCGAGGCGACAGCCGCGACGAGCGAGGACGTCGCCGAGCTCCGCGCCGAAGTCGAGCACCTCAGCGAGCAACTCGGGCGGCGGCTCAAGTTCCTGGTCGGCAAGCCCGGGCTCGACGGCCACTCCAACGGCGCCGAGCAGATCGCGGTCCGCGCGCGCGACGCCGGCATGGACGTCGTCTACGAGGGGATCCGCCTGACCCCGGCGCAGATCGCGAGCTCGGCCGCCCAGGAGGGCGTGCACGTGATCGGGCTCTCGATCCTGTCGGGCTCGCACGCCGAGCTGATTCCGTCGGTGCTCGCCGCGCTCGCCGACCAGGGCGTTTCGGATGTCCCGGTCGTGGTCGGCGGGATCATCCCCGAGAGCGACGCGGCCGCGCTGCGCGAAGCGGGGGTCGCGGCCGTCTTCACGCCCAAGGACTGGGATCTGAACAGGATGATGCGAGAGATCATCGCGCTGGTGGGTGATCGACTGAGTGGCGCTGGCGGAGCGCCGGGCGGCGAGCGGCGCGATGGCGCGGAGGGTCTGCCGGCGGGCGGGGGCTCCGAGGGCGTGCAGGCGTCCGCGCACGCTTGACCGCTGACCCGTCCGTCGGTCGCGATCTCGGCGCCCGGCTCACGGCGCGCGACCTGAGCGCCGCGCCAGCGGTGCTCAACCTGGTCGAGAGCCGCAGCCCGGCGTCGCGTGAACAGACCCGCGAGCTGCTCGCGTCGCTTTCGCCAACCGCGCTCGGGGGCGAGGCGGCCGCGGCGATCATCGGCGTTACGGGGCCACCGGGCGTCGGCAAGTCCACCCTGCTGTCGGCGCTCGTAGCGGCGTGGCGTTCGCGCGGGCGCTCGGTCGCGGTGCTCGCGGTCGATCCGAGCTCGCGGCGTTCGGGCGGCTCGCTGCTCGGCGATCGCGCGCGGATCGAACGCGATCCCGCGGACCGCGCCGTGTTCATCCGGTCGACCGCGGCCGGCGATCGTCTCGGCGGACTCGCCCCGGCGACACGGGCGGCGGCCGGGGCACTCGCGGTCGCGTTCGACGTGGTCGTGATCGAGACCGTCGGCGTAGGCCAGTCCGAGACCGAGGTCGCCGACGTCGCCGACACGGTCGCCGTCGTCGTCCAGCCCGGCTCGGGCGACGTCCTGCAGTTCCTCAAGTCGGGGATCATGGAGATCCCCGACGTGCTGGTCGTCTCCAAGGCCGACCTCGGGCAGGTCGCGACGCGAGCCGTAGCGGATCTGACGGCCGCGCTTCGCTCGCTCGGGTCCGACGGGACCGAGGTGATCGCGGTCTCGTCTGTCGCGCCCGTATCGGGGATCGCCGAACTGGTCGACGCGCTCGACCGTCACCGCTCGTCGCTGAACCTCGAGCAGCGCCGCCTGCGCAGCCGGCGGATGCACGCGCTGGCGGACTTCATCGCCGAGCACGGCGAGCGCGGGCTGCGGGCGCTCGGCGGGCGGCGCGAGGCTGAACGGTGGCTCGGCGAGCAGGATCCCGGCGGCGATGTCGGCTCGCTGGAGCGCGCGCTCGAGCGGCGTGCCGGCGGTGCGAGGGGTGACCGGGCCTGATGCATCCGGGCCGCGACCAGCGGGCCAGGCCGCGGGCCTCCGCCACCTC
>DATNKY010000343.1:0-3768 GCA_035603155.1 Solirubrobacteraceae bacterium | reverse complement strand
CGAGGGCCACGTCGAGGTCGAGCTCGTATGCGAGCCGGCATTCGATTACGGGCGCTCTGCGGCCGAGTGGTCGCTTGCCGACGATCGCCGCAGCGCGGACGCGTCCGGTGCCGGCCAGACGGTCCGTCTGAGCACCGACATGTTGCTCGGGATCGAGCACAACCGCGCGCGAGCGCGTCACACCCTCAAGGAGGGTGAGCACGTCTTCTGTGCGCTCTCGTGGGCGGAGGGCCTCGCTGGACCCACGACAATCGAGCAAGCCACCGAGCTTCTGAGCGCAACGAGCCGATTCTGGCGCACGTGGCTCGGGCACGCGCGGATCCCCGACCACGAGCTTCGACCGCTCATCCAGCGCTCCGCGCTCACGATCAAAGGGCTCACGTACATGCCGACCGGCGCGACCGTGGCGGCGTTGACCACATCGCTGCCCGAGACACCGGGCGGCGAGCGCAACTGGGATTACCGCTACACCTGGATCCGTGACTCGACGTTCACGCTCCAGGCGCTGCACTACCTCGATCTCGACTGGGAGGCCAACGAGTTCATGTCCTTCATCGCCGACCTCGAACGCAACGAGGACGGCGCGCTGCAGATCATGTACGGGATCGATGGTCGTCGTGATCTGACCGAGACGTTCCGGGAGGAGCTCTCAGGCTACGCCGGCGCGCATCCGGTCCGGATCGGCAACGGCGCCTTCGACCAGCGCCAGAACGACGTGTTCGGCGCCGCGCTTGATTCGGTGTTGTTGCATACCCGCCGCAGCCAGCGGCTGCCGCGGGACCTCTGGCCGCTGGTCCAGTCGCAGGCGGAGTGCGCGACCGCGGTCTGGCGCCAGCCTGACCAGGGGATCTGGGAGGCGCGCGGCAAGCCGCAGCATTACGTCTCCTCGAAGCTGATGTGCTGGGTTGCGCTCGACCGGGCGGCGAAGCTGGCCGAGATTCGCGGCGAGTCGAAGCTCGCGGCCAAGTGGGCTGAGACCGCGACGGAGATCAAGGCCGACATTCTGGAGCACGGAGTCGACAAGCGCGGCGTCCTACGCCAGCACTACGACACCGACGCGCTTGACGCCTCGACGCTGCTGGCTGCGCTCTTCGGCTTCCTTCCCGGCGACGACGAGCGCATGCGCGCGAGCGTGCTCGCGATCGCCGACGAACTGACCGAGCACGGGTTTGTCCTTCGCTATCGCACGAACGAGACCGATGACGGGCTGTCAGGCAAGGAGGGCACGTTCGTGATCTGCTCGTTCTGGCTGGTCTCGGCGCTGGCGATCATCGGCGAGATCCAGCGGGCGCGAGATCTGATGCAGCGGCTCGCAAAAGTTGCCTCGCCGCTCGGGCTGTACGCAGAGGAGTTCGACGTCGAAACCGGGCGCCACCTCGGGAACTTCCCGCAGGCGTTCTCACACCTCGCGCTGGTCGAGGCGGCGGGGCGGATCATCGTGGCCGAACGACTCGAGGAGCTGATGGGATGACGCACTACGACGTGATCATCATCGGTACCGGGGCTGGCGGCGGCACGCTCGCTCGTCACCTGGCTCCGTCGGGCAAGCGGATCCTGCTCGTCGAGCGAGGTGGCTGGTTGCCGCGTGAGCCTCAGAACATCTCGGCCGAGGAGGTGTTCGTCAATAACCGGTACGTGCCAAAGGACATCTGGCGCTACCCGAACGGCGACGAGTTTCAGCCGGGGGTCCACTACTGCGTTGGCGGCGCGACCAAGCTGTACGGCGCGGCGCTGTACAGGCTGCGCGCGGAGGATTTCGGCGAGCGGCAACACCACGGCGGCATCTCGCCCGCGTGGCCGGTCGGCTATGACGAGTTCGAGCCCTATTACACGCTCGCCGAGCAGCGCTACTGCGTGCACGGCGCGCGCGGCGAGGATCCGACCGAGCCGCCCGCGAGCGCGCCGTACCCGTTCCCGGCGGTCTCGCACGAGCCACGGATCCAGAAGCTCTCCGACGATCTCGCCGCGCTCGGTCATCACCCGTTCCACGCCCCGTGCGGGGTGTTGCTCAACGAAGCGGACATGCCGCACAGCGCGTGCATGCGCTGCCAGAACTGTGACGGCTTTCCGTGCATCGTGCACGCCAAGTCCGATGCGGAGGTGCTCGGCGTCAGGCCCGCGCTGGAGCACGACAACGTCGAGCTGCTGATCGACGCTGAGGCGGTCAAGCTGGAGACCAACTCAGCTGGAAGCACCGTCACCGGTGTTGTGGTCAACCGCGCCGGCGCGCAGGAGACGCTGACCGCCGACCTGGTCGTCGTCAGCTGCGGAGCGGCGAACTCCGCCCGGCTTTTGTTGATGTCAGCCAACGACCAGCACCCCAACGGTCTCGCGAACGGGTCAGACCAGGTCGGGCGCAACTACATGTTCCATAACAGCCAGGCGGTCCTGGCGCTCTCACTGGAAGAGAACCCGACGATCTTTCAGAAGACGCTGGGGCTCAACGACTTCTACTTCAGCGGTCCCGACTTCGATTTTCCGCTGGGCAACATCCAGATGGTCGGCAAGTCACAGGCTCCGATGTTCCACGGCGAGAAGCCGGGCGAGACCAGGTTCGCCCCGAACTGGTCACTCGAGGATGTCGCCAGGCACGCGGTCGACTTCTGGCTCTCAACAGAGGACCTTCCCCGTGCGGAGAACCGGGTGACGGTGGACGACAAGGGCACGATCACGATCGCGTACGAGTCGACCAACAACGAGCCGAAGGATCGCCTGTTCGAGCAGCTCAAGTCGATGCTCGGCGACCTGGGGATGCATCACCATCATCTGCTCCCCCACAATGCCTACCTCAAGAACGAGATCCCCGTCGCCGGCGTCGCCCATCAGGCCGGCACCTGTCGCTTCGGCACCAACGCCAGCTCGTCGGTGCTCGATGTCAACTGCAAGGCGCACGAGCTCGACAACCTGTACGTCGCCGATACGAGCATCTTCCCGAGCATCGGGGCGGTGAACCCGGCGCTGACCGCGATGGCCAACGCGTTGCGTGTCGGCGACCACCTGCTTGAGCGGATGGGCGCGACCGTGCCCGCAACCGACCAAGCGGCGGCGGCCTCATGAGCACAACGGATCTCAGACGTCACGTCGTAATCGTCGGCGGCGGGTTCGCGGGTCTCGGCTGCGCGCGGCGGCTCGCCGACCGTGGTGACATCCGGATCACGCTGATCGACCGCAACAACTACCACCAGTTCCAGCCACTGCTCTATCAGGTGGCCACCTCACTGCTCTCGCCCAGCGACATCGCGCACTCGCTGCGCGAGGTGTTCACCGATCAGGACAACGTCGACGTGAAGCTGGCCGAGATCTCGGCCATTGACACCTCAGCGAAGACCGTGAAGTCGACTGACGGCGACCAATGGAGCGCGGACATGCTGGTCTTGGCGGCCGGCTCGCAGCCCAATTTCTTCGGGACACCGGGCGCACCCGAGCACTCGTTCCCGCTGTACTCGCTTGACAATGCGACCAACCTGCGGTCAAGGATTCTCGGGCTGTTCGAGCAGGTCGACCGACACTCGGACCTCGTGCGGCAAGGCGCGCTCAACTTCGTGATCGTCGGCGGGGGGCCAACCGGCGTCGAGGTCGCCGGCGCGATAGGCGACATGGTCGCGGAGACCGTACCCGCCGAATATCGCGACGTCGACATCGGCGCCGCCAACATTTACCTGCTCGACTACGGCGACGCGCTGCTGAAGCCGTTCTCGGACAAGGCCCACGGCTACGTCGCCAAGGTGCTGACCGAAAAGAATGTAAAGATTCGGCTCGGGACGGGCG
>DATNKY010000106.1:0-2233 GCA_035603155.1 Solirubrobacteraceae bacterium | reverse complement strand
CCCCTCGCGGCTGCTGCCGTTGTCCTCGCTGAAGTCGATCTCGGGCGGCCACGAGTTGTCGGCGGGCATCAGCAGTGCGGCATGGCCGACCCCGTACCCACGATCGAGACGGAAGCGGACCAGATATTTGCCGTACGTCTGGATCAGCCCCGGGCTGCTCGACACACCGCCCGTCGCCCAGCGTCCGCCGTCGCGCCGGTCGCGGTAGGCGCTGATCGTGAGCAGACCGTTCTTGACGAACACGTGGCGAGGGTCAAACCAACCCGCGGGATCGCCACCGGGCTTGCCCCAGTACAGGCGCCACTTGGAACGGTCGAGCCGGTTGCCGTTGAAGTTGTCGGAGAACACCTGGTGCCAGCCGGGGATGTTGCCCACCGGCATTGGCTTGCGCGGCCCCGGCGAGAAGCGCTTGTGCATCGTCGTGTGCGAGACGACCCTGTCCTGCGCCCGTGACGAGCTCGCGTCGTATGCATAGAGCGCCACCGACACCACCGACAGGAGCACGGTGCAAAGCAGCCAGGCGATCGGTTTGGTGTTCAGGGCTTTGGAAATCATGGTCGTGGTCGTGTCCTCCTCGGTTGTCATCGGCACGTTTGCGGCAGACCGATAGGGCTCGGGCGCGTTTTTCGCTCGCCCTTAGGAAGTCTCTTCGGCTCGCCGCTGCGGGGTCGCGGTCAGGGCACCCCACGTCGCTCGGTCGCCGACGGCGCAGCGCGCAGCATCGACCATCACGACCACGACCATCATTGCCACGTATACGCCGTGGGGGTACTGGAACGAGTGATACGAGACCGGCCACAGGAGCGAGACTCCGGCGTCACCTTCCGCGAGGTCGCGGAAGAAGTGCAGCGCGAGGCCGATCGCGATCCCCAGCACGAGATCGCGACGCGCCCGCCAGAGCGCCGCGATCGAGAGCACGATGGCGATCGTCAGCAGAGAGTGGGTATAGGGACGCGGCGTGCCGGCGGTCAGCCAGGTGGCGCCGAGCTGGCCCGGAATGTGGTCGGCGTCGATTACGACCGAGGCGATCAGGGCCGGGACCATGAACCGCTTACAGATACGCGGACCCAGTGCCCACAGGATGAGCAACGTGGTCATCAGGTGCGCGGTTTCATCGAGTGGGCCGCCCGGAACGAAGCTGTCGCCCGCCAGGATGTAGCCCCAGTCGGCGGCCGCGAGCACGATCGCGGCGATCGTCAGCGTCGCCGGCGAAAGGACCAGCGCGCTTCGCATCCGCGCGCCCAGACGGGTTGAGATTTGCCGATCAGCCATCCAGGCGAAGTTATCGGCAGTCCGAGTTCGAACCTTGGGCTTGCGCGCGCCCCTTCATCGCAATAGCGTTCCCTAGAGCGATCACTCTAGTGGAGGTATAGACCGTGCAATCCTGGCTCGCGAAGAAGCTCACGACGTACCTGATGGCGCACACCCGCGCCGGCGATGTAGGGCCTACGCTGCGGCTCGATGCTCCCGACGTACAGCTCACGTTTCCCGGCCAGAACTCGTGGTCGGGAGTGTTCAGGGGCAAGCAGGAGGTCGAGCGGTGGCTGCGCCGCCTCGCCGCGGTGGGGATCCAGACCTTCCCCGACGAGGTGATAGCCAAGGGGTTCCCGTGGAACACGACGATGTGCATCCGCGGCCACGACTACCTCCGTGCTCCCGACGGCGAGATCGTGTACGAGAACCGGTTCGTGATCTGGGGTCGGCTCACTTGGGGCAGGCTCAAGGAGTACGAGGTCTACGAGGACACCCACAAGGCGAACCAGCTCGACCTCTATCTGGCCGAGCACCGGCCCGAGCTGGCAGCGGCTGCCTGAGCCGATCCACCGCGGCTGCTGATCACGGCGGTCGCTCGCCGCTTGGCTGCGCTTTGGCGTGGTCAGGTGCGGCTGCGGATCACGGCCGTCGCTCGCCGCTTGGCCGCGCTCGGGACTAACGGGCTCAGGGACGATCGGTGGCCGGCAACCCACCGGTAGCCGCGCTCGGTCGCGCCCGGAAACCGGGTCAGGACCGCCGCGGGCAGCTCGCCGCCCGGCAGCAGCTCGAGCACCTTGGGCAGCGCGGCGCCGGCCGAGTCGCGAGTTCCGTCGCTCGCGACGAAATGCCACGAGGCGGCGCGCTCGTCGGGCTCGAGGTCTGCGAGCAGTTCGTTGGCCTCGTCGGAGCCGAGCGCCAGCGGCCGCAGGCGGCGGCCACGGTCGGCTCGGAGCAGGAGCGCGAGCGACCACCGGCAGAA
>DATNKY010000284.1:0-3946 GCA_035603155.1 Solirubrobacteraceae bacterium | reverse complement strand
GACGTCGGCCCCGGCACCGCGGCCGCGCGACGGATGCGCGAACGTGGCGCGCTCGGCGCACCGGTACTCGCCGCCGCCTCCTGGGCGTAGCCGCGTCACAGCACCGGCAGGTAGCGCTCAAGCTCCCAGGGCGTGACCTGGACGCGGTAGTCGTCCCACTCCTGGCGCTTGATCTCGATGTAGCGGTTGAACATGTGCTCGCCGAGCGTGCGCAGCGCGAGCTCGGACTCCGCGGTCAGCTCGATCGCCTCGCCGAGCGTCTCGGGCAGCTGCTCGATCCCCAGCCGGCGGCGCTCGTCGGGCGACAGGTGGTAGAGGTTCTTCTCCATCGGGTCCGGCAGCTCGTAGCCGTGCTCGATCCCCTCGAGCCCGGCCTGGAGCAGGACCGCGAACGTCAGGTACGGATTGCACGCCGGGTCCGGACAGCGCAGCTCCATCCGCGTCGCACGCTCGCGGCCTGGGTGATACAGAGGCACGCGGACCAGCGCCGACCGGTTGCGCCGCGACCAGGCAACGTACACCGGCGCCTCGTAGCCCGGAACGAGCCGCTTGTAGGAGTTCACCCACTGCGCAAAGATCGAACAGATCTCGCGCGAATGGCGCAGCTGACCAGCGATGAACGCCTTGCCGACATCTGACAGGAAGTACGGGTCGTCGGGATCGAAGAACGCGTTCTCCTGACCTCTGAACAGCGACTGGTGCGTGTGCATCCCCGACCCGTTCTCGCCGAACAGCGGCTTGGGCATGAACGTCGCGTGCAGGCCGTACTTCATCGCGTATTCCTTGACCGTGATCCGGTAGGTCATGCAGTCGTCGGCCATCTTCAGCGCGTCCGCGTAGCGCATGTCGATCTCGTGCTGGCTGGGACCGACCTCATGGTGGGTGTACTCGGTGTGGATCCCAAGCTGCTCGAGCGCCAGCACCGTCTCGCGCCGCAGATCCGAGCCGGCGTCGAGGGTCGTGAGATCGAAGTAACCGCCCTCGTCGAGGACCTCGGTCGACTTCGCGTCCCGGAAGTAGAAGTACTCGAGCTCGGGGCCGACGTAGAAGTGGTCAAAGCCCATCTGCTCGGCGCGCTGGATCGCACGGCGCAGGACGTGGCGGGGGTCGCCCTCGTACGGCGTGCGCTCGGGCGTCAGCACGTCACAGAACATCCGCCCGACGCCGGCCACGTTGGGGCGCCAGGGGAGGACCATGAACGTGGTCGGATCGGGCATCGCGATCATGTCGGACTCCTCGATCGCGTTGAAGCCCGTGATCGACGATCCGTCGAACCCCATCCCGCCCTCGAACGCGTCAGCCAGCTCGGTGACGTTCATCGAGAACGACTTCAGCTGACCGAGGATGTCGGTGAACCACAGCCTGATGAAGCGGATGTCGCGCTCGGCGACGATCGAGATCACGTCGTCGGCTGTCAAAGGCAGGTCGGTCATGGCTGCGGAACGTTACTTGTCAGCCTGGTCGGCCGACGGGCCGCGCTGCACGCCCGGTCGGCGCGCATCGAGTGGCGGCTCGGCGGGCGCGTCGTGAGCCGGGCGAGGCGCCGGTCAGATCTTGCTGCCGGAGACCGGGCGGCGGTTGCCGAGCCAGCGCTGAGCCCAGCTCTGCAGCTCCGCCAGGGCGGGCCCCAGCTCGTGGCCCATCTTCGAGAGCTCGTACTGAACGCGCAGCGGCGGACCGGCGATGACCGTCCGCCGCACGATCCCGCGCGCCTCGAGCTCCTTCATCCGCTCGGACAAAAGCCGGTCTGAGAGTTCCGGGATCGACTGCGCGATCTCGGAGAAGCGCATCGGGCCGTCCATCAGCACCTGCAGGATGGCGCCGGTCCATCGGCGCCCTACCAGCTCGACCGCCTCGTGGTAGAGGGGACAGCAGTTGCTACGGCTTCCGTATGCCGTACCGGTCTGCTCACTGGCGGCCATCGCTGGCATGAGCTTACGACTTCAGGCGGCTTCCTTCGAGGTCTAGGCGGCTTCCAGGGCCCTCGACGCCTCCGACGACCCGTCCACGGGCACCTCGCCGGCTACGTTGACCATCGCCGTGAAGCCTTCGAGCGATACGGCCGCGATCGCCTCGAGGATCTCCTCGTCGTCCCAACCCGCCTCGCGGGCCTCCTCGTGGAGGTGCATCGGGGCTCGGCCATCGTTCTCGAGCAACGACTGCAGGTAGCGCAGCAGCGCCGCCTCGCGCTCGTCCTTGGAATCGAACTGACGCGCGAGGGCGACCTCGTCGATCGCGAGACCGGCGCCCCGGGCCGTACGCGAGTGCATCGCGATGCCCGGCGCCGACTGGTAGTGCTCGGCGACGGCGAGCGCGATCCGCTCGAGCGTCGGCAGCGTCAACCGCCCGTGGCGCAACTCGGAGCGAAAGCGCGCGTAGGCGCGAAGCGCCGCCGGCGAGCCCGCGAGCACGCCGAGGAAGTTCGGAAGCTGACCGCCCGAGGACAGCGCGCCGCGCAGCACGGCTACCGAGCCCTCAGGCGCCGTCAAGTCGTCGTGGATTTGGAACCTGCTCATTGGAGTCTTCATCACTGACCCCCGAAAGGTCTAAAAGGAATGGCGGAGGTTTTTTGAACGGCTCCGCCCTTTAGTTTCGACATCTGCTTACAGTTCATAAGTGTACCTGCGAGATAGCTCCCGCACAAGGCCCGTTAAGCCCGTGTTTCCCCTTATACGGCGGTAAGCAGACGAGAGATCACGCCGGGTCAGCCGAGGTCCCGTCAGTGTCGATCGCAGGCGCCGCCGGCGCCGGTGCGCACCTGGAGGGAGAACGGTCAGTCGCGGGCGTGCTTTTTCGCGCCGGCGAGGCTCAGCGCGCCGCCGTCGCGACGCGCTCAGTGCAGCGCGAGCGCGTGGTGCACGGCGAGTACCGCCGCGTGCGAGCTAGTGGCCGCGACGAGCAGCAGCACGATCCCGAGGAATACCGCCCACATCGCGACTCGGTCGGGGCGGAAGCCCTGGCGCTCGTGGCGCTTGAGCTGCGTGTGGCGCTGCGCGTTCGACGGCCGGGTCCCGTTGCGGGTCTGCCAGCCCTCGAGGCCGTGTCCGCTGATCGTCACCGTTCGCCGTCCGGGGACGCCGCCGGCATTCGCGCCGGAATCGTCATCCCAGGATTCGAACCCGAATCCCTCATACATGCCCGATTGGCCACTGGCTCGCTGTTGGCGAACTGTGGTGCCTGATCGCTGCGTCGACATCGTTCTCTTCCTGGTGCTTGCGGGGTTAGCTGACGGGCTCGCATCGAAAGAGCGACGCTACGCGCGGGCGCGATTAGCCCCAACAACTCGGTTCCCCCACTTCCCTCCCGCGCCCATGGCGGCGTGGGCGGAATGGGAATTCAGCAAATAAGGTCGGCGATGCTACCAGCGGTTTCGGACAGCGTCGCCAGACGTCCAGGACGGACGGAAGAGATCGCGCTCGTTGCGGGAATTAAGCGTTGGACCGACCCCGGTCGCGCGACCCCGCGGCACCCGCCGATCGCTACTCGTTGCCCGCGACCTTGGCGACGAAGGCCGCGACGTCCCTGGCGTTGCGGCCGGTGACGACGTCGGACGGCATCACGCCCTGACCGAGACACTGCTCGGGGGAGCCGTTGGGAGCGTTCGGCAGGCAGCCGTTCTGAACGGTGTGCAGGACCAGCGACGCCGACGGCTTGATCGTGTCGAGGTTCGGACCGACCTTGCCGACCGCGTTGGCGGCCGCCAGCGTGTGGCAGACCCCGCAGTGCTGGCCGAACAGCTCGCGCCCCTGCTTCTCTCCGGAGGTCAGCGCGACCCCTCCGACCTGACCGTTGGCGCGGTTGTGGTTGCCGATCAGCAGCGCCGCCGGGAGCCCGATTCCGAACACGATCAGGATGAACGTGAAGATCAAGCCGACGCCCCGGTTTGACCCACGCTGATAGCGAAGCCGCCCCCGGGCGCCGCCGCGGCGCCCCGCAAGCAGGAACA
>DATNKY010000088.1:0-4121 GCA_035603155.1 Solirubrobacteraceae bacterium | reverse complement strand
GCTCGCCGAGACGCTCGCGGCCGACCCGCGCGCCCACGGCGACACGGATGTCCGCCGCCGGCTCGGCGAGGTGATGACCGAACTGATGGCGGTCCGCTTCAACGGCTACCGAGCGCTGACAGCTCTCGCCCGCGGACAGATTCCCGGTCCCGAGGCGGGTCTGGCGAAGGTGACGATGGTCAACGCGGCGATCGCGGCGACGGATCTGGCCGCGGACGTGATCGGTCCCGACGCGCTCGATCCCGACAACGACTGGAGCTACCTGATCTCCTTCCTACCCGGGCTGAAGTCGGCCGGCGGCACCGAGCAGATCCTGCGCAACACGATCGGGGAGCGCGTCCTTGGGCTGCCCTCCGAGCCACGACTCGACAAGGGCGTCCCGTTCAGCGAGCTGCGCGCGCTCGAGAAGCAGGGAGCGGCTCGATGAACTTCGCTCTCTCAGACGAACAGATCCTGCTGCGCGAGGCTGCACGCGGGTCGCTCTCGCGGTTCAAGACGATCGAGGCGGCGCGCGACGCGCTCGAGGATCCCACCGCGCTCCCGGACCTGTGGCCGGCGGCGAGCGAGGCCGGCTGGCCCGGTCTGCTGGTCGGCGAGGAGCACGGCGGCGCCGGGCTCGGCGCATTCGACGCGATGCTCGTGGCGGAAGAGTGCGGGCGCGTGCTCGCCTCAGTACCGCTGCTCGGCCTGATGCCGGCCGTCGCGATCCTCGATGCGGCCGGTGACGAGTCGCTCGAAGCGGTCGCCTCGGGCGAGCTTCGCCCGACCTACGTCCCGGCGCGGCCACCTGGTGGTGCGGACGGAGCGTGGACCGTCGATCCTCGTAGCGGATCAGAGCGCTCGCAGGCGCCGCGCGCGAGCGCGACGGCGGGCGAGGTGACGCTCGACGGGGAGGTGGCGTTCGTGCCCGACGCGCCCGGCGCCGGGCTGCTCGTCGTGGTCGCCGTCGACGGCGACGGTGACCCTCTCGCGGCGGCCGTCGATGCGTCCGCCGAAGGCGTCACCGTCGAGCCGGTCGTGCGCTACGACGCGACCCGATCGCTCGGTCACGTCACGCTCGGCGGCGCCCGCGGACGGCGCCTCGATGTCTGCGCCGACGTGCTCGCCGACGCCTGGTACCTGGCCCATGCCCTGATCGCCGCCGAGTCGATCGGCTCTGTGCAGACGTGCCTCGACGTCAGCGTCGAGTACGCCAAGGAGCGCTACACGTTCGGCCGCGCGATCGGTTCCTACCAGGCGATCAAGCACGAGCTCACCGAGGTTCTGCGCAGGCTGGAAAACTCGCGCGGCCTGCAGTACTACGCCGGCTGGGCCCGGGGATCGGCCCCGGATGAATTCCCGCTCGCGGCGAGTGCGGCGCGCTCGGCCGCAGGTGGCGCACTGGACTTCGCGGCCCGCTCGATGATCAACGTGCACGGCGGAATCGGTGCGACCTGGGAGCACGACGCGCCGCTGTTCTTCCGCCGAGCACAGCTCTCGCGGCGATTGCTGGGCGGAACGCACGACGCGACCGATCGGGTGGCCGAGCAGGCGATGAGCGGCGCCGCGACGGCCTAGCCGCAGTCACGAGCGGCGCCGCGTCGGCGCCGGAAAAGGAGCTCGCAATGGCAACGATCGAAGTCACCGACCCCGCTCGCGAGGTGCTCAACCAGGCCCCACCGCTGCAGCCGATCGACCTGCTCGAGACCGACCTCGCGCTGGCCGAGGCGGTCGAGCGCGAGGGTGGCGGGTGGGGCCGTGAGGCGGTACACGACGCCGGCACGATCGCCGGCGGTACCGACGCGCTCGAGCACAGCCGGCGCGCCGAGCGAAACGAGCCGCGGTTGATCACCCACGACCGCTACGGGAATCGGATCGACCAGGTCGACCTTGATCCGTCGTGGCACTGGCTGCTCTCCGGAGCTGTCAATCGGGCGATCCACAGCCTGCCGTGGCGCGATCCTCGACCGGGCGCCCACGTGGTTCGCGCGGCGATGTTCAGCCTCTGGAGCAACGCCAACGCCGGCGTCATGTGTCCGGTGTCGATGACGTATGCGGCCGTGCCCGCACTACGTGACGCCGCGCCCGAGCTGGCGGCCGAATGGGAGCCGCGGCTGACGAGCACCGATTACGAGCGCGGTGCGCTCGCCGGGATGGCGATGACCGAGCGCCAGGGCGGCTCGGACGTGCGCGCCAACATCACGCGGGCCGACCCGATCGGGAACGGTTCGTATGAGATCCGAGGCCACAAGTGGTTCTGCTCGTATCCACCCTGTGACGTGTTCCTGGTGCTCGCGCAGGCGCCCGCCGGGCTCACCTGCCTGCTCGTGGAGCGCGGACCCGGGATGGAGTTCCAGCGGCTCAAGGACAAGCTCGGCACGCGCTCGCTGCCGTCATCCGAGGTCGAGTTCCGCGGTATCGAGGGGCGCCTGATTGGCGAAGAGGGCCGGGGCGTGCCGGCGATCATCCGGATGGTCAACCACACGCGGCTCGACTGTCTGCTCGGCTCGACCACCGGTCTGCGGCGCGGGACGGTCGAGGCGATCCACCACGCCCGCCACCGCTCGGCGTTCGGTTCGCTGCTCGTCGATCAGCCGGCGATGCGCAACGTGCTCGCCGATCTGGCGATCGAATCCGAGGCGGCGACGGTCACCGCGATGCGGGTCGCTCGCAGCTATGACGATGCCGCGGAAGGACCGTTTCGCCGGTTCGCGACAGCCGTCAGCAAGTACTGGGTCAGCAAGCGCGCGGCTGCGCACGCGGCCGAGGCGCTCGAGTGCCTCGGCGGCAACGGCTTCGTCGAGGAATCGGGCCTGCCGCTGCTGTACCGCGACGCCCCGTTGAACTCGATCTGGGAAGGCTCGGGCAACGTAGCCGCGCTCGACGTGTTGCGGGCGATCGTCTCCGAGCCCGAGGGCTTGCCGTCGTTCCTTGACGAGTGCGACCTGGCGGCCGGCGCCGACCGGCGGCTCGACTCGCACCTGGCGCGCACGCGCGCGCGTGTGAACGAAACGTTCTCCGCTCCTGAGGGCACGAGCCCCGAGCAGCGCCTGTATGAGAGCCAGTTCGTGGCGAGGCGGTTGGTCGAGGACCTCGCCGTCGGACTGCAGGCGTCGCTGCTCGTCCGCCATGCGCCGGCGGCGGTGGCCGACGCGTTCTGCGCCGCCCGGCTGGACGGCGAAGGGGGTCGGGTCTACGGGACTTTGCCGGCGGGGATCGACGCGAAGGCGATCGTCGATCGCGCCCTGCCCATATGAGTGCGATCGAGTACGAGGTCGCGGGGCCGGTTGCGCAGTTGACGCTCAACCGTCCGCAGCGCGGCAACGGCATCACGCGCGAGCTGCTGATCGAGCTCGAGGATCGCGTCGAGCAGGCGGACCTCGACCCGGCGGTTCGCGTCCTGCTGTTGTCCGGAGCTGGGAAGGGTTTCTGCGGCGGCTATGACCTCGTCCAGAGTGCCGAAAGGGATCGGGGCGCGGCGGGGGAGCGGGGCGCGCTGAACTCCGGCGCGCCGGCGGGATCACCGCTCGATCCGGCCGTGATGGCCGCCAACCACGACCCGAACTCGGTCTGGGACCCAATGGTCGACTACTCGATGATGACTCGTAACGTGCGCGCGTTCACGACCCTGCTGCACTGCAGCAAGCCGGTGGTCTGCAAGGTGCACGGGTTCTGTGTCGCGGGTGGCACCGACATGGCGCTGTGCTCGGACCTGCTCCTGATCGCCGCCGACGCGAAGATCGGCTACCCGCCGGCGCGCGTCTGGGGCTCGCCGACGACCGCGCTGTGGGCGTACCGTCTTGGGCCGCAGCGCGCCAAGCGGCTGCTGTTCACCGGTGACTCGCTGTCCGGCGCCGAGGCGCTTGAATGGGGGCTTGCGATCGAGGCGCCGCCAGCCGAGCAGCTCGACGAGCGGGTCGCAACGCTGGTCGCCCGGATCGCGCGAATGCCGCTCAACCAGCTGCAGATGATGAAGCTGCTCGTCAACGAGAGCCTCCACGCCCAGGGGCTGCATGCGACGCAGACGCTCGGGACGGTGTTCGATGGCATCGCGCGGCACACGCGCGAGGGGTTCGCATTCCAGGGCCAGGCGGCGAAGGAGGGCTTCAAGGCGGCGGTTCGTGACCGCGACGAGCCGTTCG
>DATNKY010000495.1:0-2460 GCA_035603155.1 Solirubrobacteraceae bacterium | reverse complement strand
CCGGATCTGCTGGCCGAGTGGGAGCGCCGCCTGGATGACTTCGACCGCCGTGGGTGGCGCAACCACGTCGAGCCGATCGGGGAGCCACGGATCGAGTACGTGGGGCTTCACCACAAGGGCGATCGCGACAACGACCGCGTCGTGGTCAAGATCGACGCCCGCCTCAAGGACTACGTGATCGACCGCTACGGCCGCCATCTGAAGCGCAGCGGCCGGCTCGGCGAGACGACGCGGATCCGGGAGTTCTGGACCCTTGGCCGGCGTGGCAACCACTGGGTGCTGGTCTCGATCGAGCAGGGCGCCGAGGGCAAGCACGCGCTCGACGAGCAGATCGTGGCGACGCCGTGGGCCGACGAGCGCGGGCTGCGCGACCAGGCGATGGTCGAGGCCGCCGTCGCCGACGCGGTACCAGAGGGCACCAAGGTCTCCGAGGTCGCCGACCTCCAGTTCGACGGCGATGCGCACAGCGCCGCAAACGACCTGAGTCTCGCGGACGGCCGGTTCGCGCCCGACGTGCTCGAGATCGCCGCGCGGCGCGCGGTCCAGGCGTGGGCGCAGGCGATCGACGGCGATGACGCCAACCTGCGCAAGATCGCGACCCCGGCCGCGACGCGCGACCTGCTGTACGCGGGCGACGCGAGCGGCCGGACGCGCATGGTCGTCCGGGGGCCGGTGGTCAACCGGATCCGGATCGTCGGCCTCGACGCCGCTACCGAGCCGCCGACGATGACGATCGAGGTCGATCTCACCGGCCAGCGCTACCTGGAGGATCGCGACACGACCGCCGTGCTGGCAGGGAGCCGGTCGCGGTCGAAGAGCTTCACCGAGCGCTGGACGCTGGCGCTCAACGGCGATCAGGCCGAGCCGTGGCGGATCACCACGGTGGCGGCGCCGGTCGGCCTGGCATAAACAGCTAGCACCCGGCAAATCAGGCAGCGTGAGCTGAGGGCCGCATTCTCGCGGCCCGCCGCTGTGATCCCGTTCAAGGACAACATCCCCACCGATACGACTCCGTTCGTCACGCTGGCGCTGATCGCGGCGAACGTCGTCTTCTATGTGGTCGCAGCCCTGCACGGGGGCTCGCTGATCAGCGGCCCCGACGCCCAGGAGCTGGCCAAGTACGGAGCGATCCCGGCCGCGCTCACCTGGGACAGGGTCTTCACCTCGATGTTCATGCACGCCTCGATCCTGCAGCTAGTCGGCAACATGGCCTTTCTGTGGTGGTTTGGCAACACGATCGAGGACGCGGTTGGGGCGGTCAGGTTCTTCGGCATCTACCTCGTGGGCGGCGTGTGCGCGGTCGCGCTGCAGGTCGCCGTCGACCCCGATTCGATGACGACGCTCGTCGGCGCGGGCGGCGCAATCGCGGCGGTACTCGGTGGCTACACGGTGCTCTACCGGGGCGCACGCGTGCTGACGCTGGTCCTGATACCGCTGGTGTTCACGGTGATCGAGGTGCCGGCACTCGTGATGCTGGCGTTGTGGTTCGCGATGCAGGCGGCGTTCGCCGCCACCGGGCTGATCAACGGTGCCGCCTATGTGGGGGAGGTCGGCGCGTTCCTGCTCGGCGCGCTGACGATCAGGTTCCTCGCCACCAACCGCAAGCCGGTGCCGCCGACTCGGGTCGTGTCATGAGGCAGATCGTGCTCGCGATCTCGCTGCTGTTCATCCTGCTGATCGCGACGCTGACCGTGCTCGACATCGTCCACAACGGGGTCAACGCGCTAGACGTGGTCGCGATCCTGATCCTAGGTCTGTTCACGACCGGGATCGTCGGCGCGCTCCGCCAGCCACCCCCGCCCCAGTGACGGGCTCGCGGGCGGCTTGTTCGCCCCGCAGGCCCGCATTGGTACATTCGGCGCGTGTCTGCACTGGACACACCGGCACGTACGGACGCGCGTGAGCGACTGCTGACGGCCGCTTACGAGCTGTTCTCGCACGACGGCGTACAGGCGACCGGAGTCGACGCGATCATCGAGCGCTCGGGCGTCGCGCGCCAGACCATGTACCGCCACTTCCGCTCCAAGCAGGACCTGGTGCTCGCGTTCCTGGCCCGGCGCGAGCAGGTGTGGACGCGAGATTGGTTGCAGGCCGAGGCCGCGCGGCGCGCCCAGGATCCGCGCGACCAGCTGCTGGCCATCTTCGACGTGTTCGACGGCTGGTTTCGCACGTCCGAGTTCGAGGGCTGCTCGTTCATCAACGTGATGCTCGAGCACCCGGACGAGCACCATCCGCTGCACCGAGCCGCGGCCGAATATCTGGCCCGGATCCGCGAGTACATCGAGGATCTCGCCCGCCGGGCCGGAGTCCGCGAACCCGGCCCGTTCGCGCGACAGTGGCACATCCTGATGAAGGGCTCGATCGTCGCGGCCGGCGAGGGCGATCGAGACGCGGCGCTGCGCGCTAGGGCGATCGGCGAGCCGCTGCTGGCGCGCGCGATCGGCTAGGCGCAGCGCCGGA
>DATNKY010000232.1:0-6752 GCA_035603155.1 Solirubrobacteraceae bacterium | reverse complement strand
CAAGAATCACGTTGGACGCGATCGTGACTCTTGCTCCGGACGACCCGCGGCAGCGCCGGCGCACCACGTCGGCGCACAACTTCTGCTGCGCACCGACCCGCCCGCGACGACATCGACGGTGGCGACGAGTGCTTCTGCATCGCCGCTGACACGGGTCTGGTCGCGACGCTGCCGCTCTCGCCGTCCGCAAGGCCGGTTCGTAGGCCTGTGGAGTTACACGATTTAGCCGATAGTGAGCGATGCGAGCCGCGGGACGACACTAGAAGCGTCTGGTAGTTCTTTGATCTGGCGCGCCACCGCGCCCGCGGCGGCGGCGATCGCGGGGTCGTTGATCACTTCGTCGAGCGTGGCGTCCAGATCGGCTGGGTCGCACCGGCGCCCGACACCCGCGCGGTGACATGCCTCGGCCATTCGCAACTGGCTCGGCGTGCCGCGCGGCATGAGCACCACCGGGACGCCGGCGCCGAGCGAGGCGAGCACGGTCCCTGCGCCGGCGTGCGAGATGACGACCTTGCACGAGCACAGCAGCGCGGGGAGCGACACGAACTCGCGCGCCTGGACGAGGCGCTCGTCGATTTGCGCGAGCTCGCGTCGAAGTTGCTCGCTGGGGGCGGTGACCACTACCCGCAGGCCGCGCGACGTGCACGCCCGGACTGCCGCCGTCAGCTGTGAGCGCGCGTTGGCGAGGCTTGGGACGGTGCCGAACCCGATGTAGACGTCAGCGTCTAACGCCGGTCCCCGTCCTTTTAGGAGGTGTGGACGGATGGGCCAGACAACGGACGCGCCCGGCGGTGGCTGGTCCTGCAGCATCGGCGGGCACGGGTTCACCAGCGCGTGGGCGTAAAGACCTGCTGCCGCTGGCACGTCAAGCCCGCACGACTCCCAAAGCGCTGCGGCAAGGACCTCGATCTCTGCGAGCTCGCTCGCTGACCGCAGCGGGCTTCCCCAACCGTGCGTGACCCACGGGATCCCCGCTTTCGCTGCCGCGACGGGCGCGGCGTACTCGCCTTCTTCGTGTAGCACCACGTCCGGCGGCCATCTTCCCATGCACTTCAGAAGGTCCTTTAGCGTGCTCGGCGCCATCACCTGCGCCCACATCCGCGTCGCCCACACGCTCACCGGCTGGGTATCTGTCTCGGGCCAGCGACGGCTTCTCTGCTCGCGCATCTCCACGTTGCTCATCCCCGCCGACACGGGCTGAAGCCCAGCCCCAGCGATCACCACGTGAAACTCCTTGTTCGTGGCAACGCGAACCTCATGACCCGCGAGTTGCAAGGCGCCGGCGAGATCGAGCACAGGCACAAGGTGGCCAAGACCGGGAACACCGCTCACGAGCACACGCACACCAACGTTTCTAGCTCAACACGCGCCGATCCGCCGGCACAGGCAACCCCTGATTTCCTAGGCAACGCCGCCGTGTGGACCGCGCCGCCCGATGCGGGACAGTCGTCGGTCCTGACAAGCCCGGCACCCTGCCCGAGATCGACGAACTCGAGTCCGCAGCGCTGAACAGAGCAGCTGGGGTGCAGACCTCCGCGGCTTGACGACGAACTGTGGCTGCGGCAGCTCTAACCCTTCCGCTGCTTCGCATCAAGCCGCCGCGGCGAACACACGACTCGTCTCCGCGCCGCGGATGATGGTCATCTTCCGCCCCGCGAACGCACAAAGCGGCCAGGATGTGCGACCGCGCACTGGGCATGGGCCTACTGGAGCAGCGCCGGCTGTGCGAATTGGGGCCGCGGCGCTGAGTCGGCGCTGAGTCCGAGCGAGACTTCCGGATTGTCGCCGAACGGAGAGCGATCACTCGACAGCTGCTTAGCGCGCGCGGCAGGTCAAAGCAGAAGTTGGACAGTGGTGTTCGCGGCCAGCGACATGGCTCAACCTTCGTGAATGCGGCACTGTTGGGTGCAACGAATGCATTCGTCCGAGGAGGGACTCGCGACCGTCCGGCGACTTCTAACGAGTCCTTCGTCGCCATTGCGATCGTCAGCCTGGCGTCGGTGGTGTGAGCAAAGCGCTCGTCAGGGTCGTCCGTGCTCCGGCGCGAGGTCGCGCGATACGAGACGTCAGCGGGAGTGATGACCAGCTGCTGCGTTGCATGAGAAGGAGAAGCGCTACGCGCAACCCGACCGCGTGCCTCCAGCTGTCCGCGAGCGGATGCGCGTGGAGCAGGCGACCGGCTGTACGACGCTGCTCCTCCTGGGTGACGTGCCGAAGTTCCAGCGGGAAGCCCTGGGGGCTGGCGGTACGCTCTTTGAATCAACTTCGAAGAATGGGGCGTAGATTCAGATGCGAACAGCGACACTTTCTGCGGCACTAGGTGTCGTCCTGGGAGTCACGATCGTGGCTGCGGGGGCCTTTGCAGCCTCGCCGGTGAAGGTCCGGCGATGCGGGTACGCCCACAGCAAGTACTGGGGTCGGGTCGCGGTCTATCCGTGGCACATGTCGTGCGGCGCGGCACGCCAAACGCTCACAAAATCCGAGTCCAAGCATGACCCGATCATCAACTTCACGGCCGACGGCGCATACACGTTCGACGCGGGTGCCGTGAAGATCGCCGGCCAGTGGTGGGTGTGCGGAGGACGGATGGGCTATTACTTCTGCGGCTACCTGCAAGGGCGCCTGGCGTAGGCGGCGGCACAACGTACAAGGGACCGTTCACGAAGGAGTTGGTCGACGAGGCGTGCGCGGATGGGTCGTTTCTGTGTAAGCGCCATGCTCAGACCTACCAGCCGCCGCGCTCCTACCCCTAGTTGCTAAAAGGGCCGCCTCCCGAACTCGATGTGATCGGTCGCGTCAAGGGCGCAACCGCATCATCCGCCTGGGCTCCCGCCCTGACGAAGAGCAATAGCCAGGCCTCGAGACCTAACCAGCGGGTCGCGCAAGGAGGCGCGAGCGCGGTAGGACGCTCCGAGCGCTTCGTCGCCGTACGAGGCGTGCGGTTTTAGAGCCCCTAGATGCGCAACCGATCGCCGGCGGGGTGCCCGCTGGCTGAGCGGGTCTTCGGCGCGTGGCCCAAGATGCTCGGGGCTGAGTGGAGGCGGGTCATCGCCCGAAGAGTCGGAGCTCGTTTCCGTGACTCGGCGATGCGTGGATCTTTTGGGCGGCTTCGGTCAGGACGAGCTGTCCGGCGCGACTGGTTGAGACGACAGCCGAAGCGGCAAAGCGGGTTTCCTCATCTGTGGACAACCTGGCGCCGGGCTGGCCAATTCCCGGGCGCGACCACCACATCGCGGCAGGACAGCTGCCCCGAGCGAACAGCCGAAGGCGACGAGCGATGGGGGCAGACCTTGACCGTTCGGCCGGCGAAGAACGCCCTGGCCCTGCGGAACGCTCAGTCGATACCTTGACATTCGATCTCGATTCGACCAGGGTTACCAGTCAGGCCAAGGACGGCCCAGCACTGATTGCGTCTAGGGGAGGGGATATGGCCGAGAATGACGCGCCAGGCGGCGTTGTCGCGTCGCCGACGTATATGGGGGATATCCGGTTTTTCTTCAGGCCGGAGGATGTGCAGCACATGGCCTTTTACGGGATCGATCTCGCGACCTATGACGGCCTGAAAAAACACGCACTGCAGGTGTACATCGCGACGGCGCTGCCGAACCCGGAGATGCCGCCGGATTCTGCCGGTCAATGGAGCGCCGACCGGTCGCTGACGTTCAAGAACTGGATCCTGCAGGGGTATCAGCTGGGAACCGCGACTGCGCAACCCACCGGGAAGTTTCAGGCGATGGCCGCGCCTCGCGACCGAGTGCGCAAGAACGCAGCAAGCCTCAGCGCTGCAGAGATCGAGGCCTTGAAGGCGGCGTTCACCGGGCTCATGCAGCGCGATCCGAAGAACGCCGACGATTCGGTAGACCCCAACAGCTACTTCGGTCTGGCCGGCCTGCACGGGCTGCCGGGGATCTGGTGCCTGCACCACTCGTTCCCCTTCAATCCGTGGCACCGGGTCTATATCAAGCAGTTCGAGGACCAGCTGCGGTCGATCCCCGGTTGTGAAGATGTCACGCTTCCGTACTGGGATTTCACGACTCCTTTGCCCGCGCTCCTGAAGGAGTCGCCGTTCGCGGCGTATTCCCTGCCGCAGGCGCTTAAGGGCCAGGCTTTTCCCTACACGACGCAGCGGTACCCAGACGCCACGATCGCCCAGAAAATGGAGCACTACCGCGTTTGGGATGACGTCGCGACGTCGCTCAACCAGTCGCTATGGGGCGACTACAACACCAACGGCTACCAGGACTATTCGATCCAGGCCCATGACGGCGGCCACCTCGCGACCGGGCCGACGATGGCAGATCAGGACGTATCCGCGTTTGACCCAGTGTTCTGGTTCTACCATTGCAACATCGACCGCCTGTGGTTGACGTGGCAGCAGCCGCCAGTTGACGCGACGACGCTCATCGGGTTCAAGACCACAATCGCCGCCGGCGATGCCGACTGGCTGTCGCCGGGACTAAATGCCCTGCCGCCATTCACAACGACGTCCGACGACACGATCGCGTTCGGAATCGCCTACGACGAGCTAGCGGTCAGGAGTCAGGAGGTCGCGTTGGAGAACAAGACTGGAAGCGTCTCAGCTGCGCACAGATTCTCGATCAAGCGCACGGATCCGGTGTCGGTGCGGGTCAAGGACATCGACCGGCTGGGCATTCCCGGTTCGTTCGAAGTCAATCTGCTGGCCGATGGGGAGGTCATCGCAACGCGTGCCTTCTTCCAGCCCAAGTCACCACGCGACTGCGCGAACTGCCGGCAGCGGGCGCTCGTCAATATCGACTTCCGGATTGATGCGGACAAGATTCTCGACCGACAGCTCTCGATCGAGATCGAGGTGCCCCGCCTGGAAGAAAGCGGCACGCAGTTCCCACTATCACAGGCCGGCAATCCCACGATCAACGCACGACTACTGCTCGGCGAGGAATAAGACCCGGCCCCGACCAAGAGGACCCGGCCCCGCCGAGGACCATTCCTCGATCACCCCTCCGTCGCCGAAGCACTCGCCCGCCAAGCCGATCACCGACGATCGACTCCGTGGCAATCCGATCGTCGAGCGCCGAGGTGTCGATGGGTCCTGCGCCACCGAAGCGGTCACCCGCTCCGCGGGGACGAGGCGGTAAAAGCGCTCGTGGGGAAGTGCTCTCTCTTGCAGGACCGAAGTCACGGATGTAGCCGACGGACCGCTGCCGCCTCCGGCCGAAAGCAGCTATCTCGAACGGCGTCAGACCGGACCGCAGAGTGCTCGAAATTCGTGGAAGGAGCACTGAGCGATGGCGATCGCTTGTCGCGCGTTGCGATCGTCAGCGTCCTCGCTCCCGGAGCTGCGCTACTGAGGAGACTGCCTGATATGGAGAGTCGTTTGTCAAGGGGGGGTGTGGTGATTTCTCGCGTTTGGCGTTCGGTGTGTCGGTGGTGTGTAAGGGTTGGCTGGGTGGGTGGCGGTCCGGGTTGCTGTGCGCGACGCGGGTCAGCCTGATATTCGCGGATCCGGGTGGCCGCAGGACCATGGTTCGTCGTGGGGTGCCGCTGTCTATGGGATCGAGCGTCGCCCGGTCGCCCGGGTTGCTCATAGGCAGATCGCGGGTTCCCCGCGCGTTCCGGGCCGCCACCGACCCGGCCGACCGAGGGGTATGTGTGATGGGTTGTTCGTTATTCGATTTGGGTGATCGCCCAGCAGAACCCGACGAGCTCGCGGGCCGCGGCGACCGCGATGATTGTCCGGCGTTTGTTGCGCGTTTGGAGCCGGGCCCAGGTGCGATGCAACCGGCGTTGTGCGCTCCATGCGATCGCGACAGCTTCCGCGGGTTGGCGTGCCTGTCGGTCGGTCAGGGTCTTTCCGATCGCCGGCGCTTTGCGGTAGTGCCAGGCGGCTTCGACGAGCAGCCGGCGGGCGTGCGCCGATCCGGTCTTCGTGATCGACCCAAGCCGACGCGTGTTCCCGGTCGTTGACTTCTGACGCGACCAACCCGAGGTAGCTCATCAGCTGCTCGGCGCGGGCGAACCGTTCGAAGTCGCCGATCTCGGCGCACAGCCCGACGGCGGTCAGCGTGTCGACACCGCGCAAGCACCGCAACCGGCCGACCTGCGTCTCCCACGGCGAACCGGGCAAGATCGCAACGATCTCTCGCTCGATGTGCTGGCGGCGGTGGACCAGCACGTCGATCACGCCCTCCAGGTCCAGCAGCGTTGTCTGTGCCGCCGGCCACTCCAGCTCAACGGTCTTCAGCCACGCGCGATGCCGGTCAGTCCACGCGCGACCGTCGTCGAACTGCACGCCGTGACGCATCAGCATCTTCGACAGCCGGTGCCGCGCGCGCATCAGATCCAACCGCAGCGTCTCGCGCGCGCGAACAAGATCACGCAGCGCCTCCTCCTCGGAGCCCGGCACCCTGACCGGATAAAGCTTCCCCGCCAAAAGCAGCCGCGCGAGATGCTCGGCGTCACGACGATCAGTCTTCACCTTGTCGCCGGTCGCGCGCGGGATCTTCGACGGCGCCGCAACGACACACTCCACGCGCCGCTTGGCGAGCTCGCGTGCGAGCACGTACCCGGTCGGGCCCGCCTCATACGCGACCTTGACCGCGCCTGGCAACCCGGCGCAGAACCCAGCCGCCGCCGCAATCTCGCCGTTCATCTCAAAAAACTGCAGCTCGCCGGTCTCGCCATCAACGACCGCCGCGACGATCTTGCTCGCGTGCACGTCCAGACCGACGACGGATCTAGCCTTCGCCATGGCTGGTTCCTCCAATATGTGA
>DATNKY010000274.1:0-2421 GCA_035603155.1 Solirubrobacteraceae bacterium | reverse complement strand
CGATGTCGGTCGTCTACTACGTCATGGATGGCGACGAACGCATCCTGGTCTCGACGATGCGCGACCGCGGCAAGGCGAAGGCGGTCGCCCGCAACCCCAAGGCATCGTTCTGCGTGCTCGACGAGCAGTGGCCGTTGACCTACATGCTGGTGTACGTCACCGTCGAGGTCGATCCCGATCTGGATCGGGCCACGGATCTGATGATGCGGATCTCGGCGGTGATGGCAGGTCACCCAATGCCGCCTGAGGCTCGGGCCGACGTCGAGGAAATGTGCCGACGAGAGCACCGGGTCGTGATGACACTGTCGCCCTACGCCACCTTCCAGACGCCCCCGCGACACGTCCGGGAGGCGACCGACCTGAAGGGCCTCACGCACTGGACGAGCAAGAGCCTTCCCTGGTAAGGCCTGCGCCGCCGGGCCGAGGAACCCCCACGCACCGGCGGTAGGACCTCACCCGCACCTCGGCGGTCCTGGCTGATCTTCTCGCTGCAGATGGTGTTCAACTTGATGGCGCTGCAGATGAGTGATATCATTTGGATACTAATTCGATGGCGTGTCCGAGGAAGGATCATGGACAGCACAACGACATTCCCGATCAGGTTCGATCGACCCAGCGGCTTTCCTATGAGGGTGCTCGGCGCCGGTCCGAAGGTTTCGCGTGTGAAGGTGAGTCCTTCAACGGTCGACGATCGCATGGGATGGGCATTTCGAGCCACGATCCCTCGCGAGGCCGTTGCATCTGCCCGGCCACTGAACAGCCTGAGAGAACTGCCTGGTCCTTTGGGACTCAGCGTTCTCCGCGGAGTCAACTACTGGCGAGGCATCGCTCTTGTCAATGGCGCCGGTACCGGGTTAGTTGAGATCACGTTGGATCACTCAACGTGGGTGAGCCTGGGTCCGTTCCCGGTCCGGATGCGTCGGCTGATCGTGAGTGCGGAGGACCAATCCGGGCTCGTCGCGGCACTCAACCCGGGCACCTCACGCTCCCCAGGTTCGGGTCACCCAAGTAGTCCGTAGTCAGCCGCCCGAGCTTCGGCAGACGCCTCCAAACCAAAGAGCGCCGGTACCGAATGCCTGCACTGGTCGGACAGGGATCCGCGATGAACTGGGCAACGGGTTCCCGACCGGCTTCGGGAGCCGGCGCGGCCGCCCCGGATGGCACGACAACCAGAGTCGGACCAGCGGGGTCGCTCTGACCTAGACGTCCGGCCAGATCGCGCCTTCGCCGAGCGCGTGTTGCTCGACGTGCTGGAGCGTCTCGTCCGTGCGCCGGTCGGCGACCATCGCGTCGAGCGCCTCGCTTATGGACGCCGCCCAGACACGACGAACTACCGTGACGCGAGAGCTCTCGTCTTCGAAGGCGGTCCAATCGACCGCCACCCGGTCGCGCGGACCCTCGCGCGTTCCCTCCAGCGGATCCGCCGAGGCTGGGAACAACGTGATCTGCGCACGCCAGCCGAAGGGACAGAGCTCATCCATCAGCACTCGGGCGCGCAATTCGGCGCTCGCCGCCGCGCGCAGGCGCCGCCGCCGAGCGGTCCGGGAGCGGAGTGCGCGCCGGACACGAGGCACGACCCGCCCGAGCACCGCCAAGGCAAGCCCTCCTATGCACGCCGCGAGAACGAGCGCTGCGAGCGGCGCAAGCAGGTTAACGGGACCCGAGTGTCCGACCCCGAACTGGGCCATGAATGCCAGCACGGTCCCACCCTACCCAGTCGCAGCGGGCGGGACCCGCGATCTGGCGCCTACCGCTGAGGTTGGCGTTTCAAGCGCACCCCAAACATGCACCTCGCCGCGGGTGGAGAACGGTACCCAGCCGGACGACGATCCTCGCGTTCACCTCTCGTCTGTACGCGCCAGGTGATCGTGATCTCGTTCACAGTTGCCCGACCGAAGAGGTGAGGAACGACGGTGGCCACGGCGGGCAGCCGCCGGCGCCACGCAGGCCGACGTTGACTGCGGTGAACCGGTTGCCCTTGAACAGCAGGTCGGTGACTCGCCCGCCCGGCCTGCTGAGCTCGAGCATCCGCCCCTCGTCAGCGCATTGGACTGAGCTCCAGCCGTGCAGCTGCTCGACGAGCGTTCGATAGCCGACGCGAAGCGGCACGCCGTCGAGCAGGGCGTTGGCGTCGTGGGAAACGAGCTCCTGGACCTGGCGGCCCTCAACACCGACATCGAGCTCGGTGGCGCCGAGCGCGTACTCGTCGTCCCCGCCCGAGCCCAGCAGCCACGGGCCTAACGTCTGCTGCAACGATGCGCGCGACTCGCCGAGCGAGATCGGGCCGATTCCGATCAGCGGACGGACGGCCACCACAGCCGACGCCGGCTGCTGAAGGGTGAGATCGTAGGTCGTGCCGCGCCCGAGCCCGGCGAGTTGCCTCAGCACGCGTCGCAGGACGAAGCTCTCAGATCTCGCGCC
>DATNKY010000491.1:0-6191 GCA_035603155.1 Solirubrobacteraceae bacterium | reverse complement strand
CGGTGATGTGCGGGCCCTCGGGCAACCCGTCCAAGGCCTGGGAGATGATCTTCACCGACTCGTATATCTCGGCCAGGCGAACGCGGAAGCGGTCGTAGTTATCGCCCACCGTTCCGACCGGAATCTTGAAATCAAAGTTCTCGTAACTTGAGTAGGGCGCTGCCTTGCGCAGGTCCCACGGGTTGCCCGCGGCGCGCAGGAGCGGCCCCGTGACGCCGATTTTCAGCAGCGTCTCCTCGTCGAGAGGGCAGACACCGTGCAGGCGCTCGAACGCGATCTGGTTGTTCTCGAGCAGATCGGCGTACTGGTCCGCCCGGACCGGCATCACCTCGAGGAATTGGCGCAGCTTGGTCGCGAAGCCCCGCGGGATGTCCTCGACCACGCCTCCGACCTGGAAGTATCGGGTGTGCATCCGCTGTCCCGACGACATCTCGAACAGGTCCATGATCATCTCGCGCTCGCGCAGGCAGTACCAGAAGATGGAGATCGCGCCGATGTCGAGCGCCCCGGTCGCGAGCCAGAAGAGGTGGGAGGCGATCCGGTTGAGCTCGAGGTGGATCACCCGCAGATACTGCGCTCGCGGCGGGATTTCGACGTCTAGCAGCGTCTCGACTGCGCCACAGAAGGCCATCGCGTTGAAGTAGTAGGACAGGTAGTCCATCCGCTCGATGCAGGGGATCACCTTCCAGTAGGACTTGTCCTCGCAGGTCTTCTCGATCCCGGTATGGACGTAGCCGATGATCGGCTTGATGTCGCGAACGACCTCGCCCTCGAGCGTCGCGATCAGCCGCAGCACGCCATGCGTCGCGGGATGGTGAGGGCCGATGTTGAGCGTCAGCAGCTCGTGCGTCTCGCCCTGGCCGGCCGGCTCGGCGCTGAATGTGATCGACTCCTCGCGCTTGCGGTAGCCGCTGCTCACTGCCATTTGCCGTAGGAGGTCTGCTCGTTGACTGTGAACAGCACCGGCTCGCCGCCGACCGGGAAGTCGCGCCGCTGTGGGAAGCCCTCGTAGTCCTCGGGCATCAGGATCCGGCGCAGGTCGGGATGACCTTCGAACACGACGCCGAACATGTCATAGACCTCTCGCTCCGGGTGATCCGCCCCGGGGAACAGCTCGACGACCGAGCCGATCCGCGGCTCGTCGGTCGGGACCCGCGCCTTGACGGTGATCCGGTCCACGCTCTTCATGTCGAGCAGCTCGTAGAGAACCCCGAGCCGGGGCTCCTCGGGGTAGTAGTCACAGCCGTGCAGGCTGGAGAGAAACGAGTAGCCCTTGGCGTGCAGACTTCTCAGCACGGCAAGCACGTGTTCGGGGTCGGCCAGGAGGGTCGCACGGCCGTGCTTGAACTCGGTGTCAAGGATCGACCCTGCATCGGCTTCGCGGAGCTCGTGGGCTATCAGCTCGAGCCCGGTCGCGTCAGGCACCGGCGGTGTCTCCCCCGCGAAGGACGCTGAACGGATCGCGCGTCGTGTCGGTCTCGGGGTAGATCTCCTCGGTGCCGACCGCGTCGTAGCGGTCACGCCAGCCGGCCGGATCGGTGCCCTGGAGCTTGGCGCGAAGCCGGAGGATCCCGTGCATCAGCGCCTCGGGGCGCGGCGGACACCCGGGCACGTGGACGTCGATCGGCATGAACTTATCCGAGGGCACCAGCGCGTAATTGTTGTAGACGCCGGTCGACGAGCAGCACGCGCCCATCGAGATCGCCCACTTCGGGTCAAGCATCTGGTCGTAGAGCCGACGGATGACGGGCGCCATCTTGGTCGACACGCGGCCCGAGAGGATGATCAGGTCCGCTTGACGCGGGGACGCCCTGAACGCCTCCCAGCCGAACCGCGCGATGTCCATCCGCGATCCGACCGCCGTGATCTGCTCGATCGCGCAGCAGGCCAGCCCGAACGTGAGCGGATACAGCGAGTTCCCGCGCGCCCAGGCGACTGCCTGGTCGAGCGTGGTCGTCATCACGGCCTGTTCGGCGTAGCGCTGGAGCGCTTCGCCCTCGAGGTCGCCGTTGAGCATGTCGCGGGCCAGTAGCTGACGGGCGCGGAAGTCCGACGGCGCACCAGCGCCTCCCAGCGGTTCACGTTTTATCTCCACTCGAGGGCTCCTCGTCTCCAGACATAGACAAACGCAACCATCAGCAGCGCCACGAACACGATCGTCTCGGTCAGCGCGAAGGTCCCGAACGCCCGTAGCTGGACCGCGATCGGGTACAGGAAGATGACCTCGATGTCGAACAGGATGAACAGCATCGCGACGAGGTAGAAGCTGATTCCGAACCGGAACCCGCGCTGGATCTCCGACGGGAGGCCACACTCGTACGGCGTGTCCTTGTTGATCCCCGGGCGCCGCCGCCCGAAGAAAATGTTCATCACCGAGAACAGCACCCCGATCGCACCGCCCAGGATGAGGAACACGAGCGCCGGGAGATAACTGCGAAGCACAACAGTCTTATATCACCGCGAGTGCCTGCCTTGTAACAAGTTGTTACTTGTGCCGAATGCGGCTAACTAAAAACAACGCAAAACTTCTCCGGTGAAGGTCGTCCACATCGTCGTCGGAGTCGCCTGCATCGCGTTCGTCGCGGGCGCGGCGGGCTGGGGCGCCTGGTGCTGGTATCGCCTCCAGCACGGGCGGCTGTTCTGGCGCCTGCTGCGCGCCGGGCAGGCGTCCGTCGTGCTCGAGGCGGCGCTGGGCGGGGTCCTGCTGATCCTCGGGTACCGGGAGTCCGACCTGCACGTGATCTACGGCCTGCTGCCGGTCGCGGTCTCGTTCGTCGGCGAGCTCCTGCGGATCGCCTCGGCGCAGACCGTGCTCGACTCGCGCGGGCTCGAGTCCGCCAACGCCGTCGGTGAGCTCCCCGAGGACGAGCAGAGCCTGGTCGTCGTGTCGATCCTGCAGCGCGAGCTCGGCGTGATGGTGCTCGCGTCGTTCGTGATGCTGGCGCTGCTGATCCGGGCGTGGGGCACCGCGCCGTAGGGGTTGCCGCGATCTCTTGGAACGCTTTCGTCCACAACGGACGTTTCGGGGGCCTCTCGGTTATTTCTCGCGGCGCGTCGGAAACTCGTGGTAGCGCCCCGCGTACCAGAGCAGCGGCTCGCCGGCGCCGAGCCCGAGCTCGGTCACCCGGCCGATCGCGATCGTATGGTCGCCCCCCGCGATCAGGTCCTGGACCTCGCAGGTGGCCCACGCGATCGTGCCGTCGAGCACCGGAACCGCGCCCCGGAGATGGTGGGCGACGCCCTGGAGCTTCTCGGACTCCGGCAGCTTGGACGCGAACACGCCCGCCAGCTCCTCCTGATCGGCGGCCAGCATGTTGACCGCGAAGCGGCCCGCCTCGCGCACGATCGGCAGCGTCCGCGCCTGGTTCTCGAAGCAGACGAGCGCCAGCAGCGGGTCGAGTGACAGCGAGCAGATCGCGTTGGCGGTCATCCCCCCGGCGCCGCTCGGGCCCGCGCTGGTGATCACCGCGACGCCGGTCGCGAAACGCCCGAAGACCTCGCGGAACAGTTCGGGATCGGGCTCGGGCGCCATCGCTGGCTTTATAGCTTGGACACCCCGACGCCGGCACCTCTGGTTGCCGCCGTAGGAGGACGAACGCGTTTTGAAGTCGTGGCGAACGTCTCAAACGCCGGCGTCGGGGCTACTGCGAATTTCGCCGCCTAACTGGCGCCTCCTGCAATCGACGCGGTCACGAGGTGATCGTCAGCGTCCCGTAGGTGCCGAGCGCCTGATCGGACAGGATCGTCGATGCCATCATGTATTTGCCCGGCGTCAGGCTTGCGACCAGCTCGCCGGTCTGGCCCGGCGCTATCGGTTGCGTCGAGGCCTCCGTGTGGCCATCTTCGGAGATCACGAGGTTGTGGCTCAGGCGCCCGTAGTTGTGGACGAAGATCGTCAGCGTCCCGGCCGGGGCGCTGACGCTCTGTGGCGAGACCCGGTATTCGGTCAGCGCAACCTGGAATGTGCGGTCCTTGGCGACATGTGCCGTGCCGCCGCAGCCTGCCGTCGCCAGCGCCGCCGCGGCGATCAGGACGGGGCAGCGGCGGGGGCGGATTCCGATCACGTCAATACGATTATGATCCGGCCGGATGAGTCGGTCGGTACGGGTCCTCCTCCTATCGAGCGCAGCGATCGCAGTCGTGGCCATGACGGCGGCCTGCGGTACCGAGCGCATCAGTGTCCCCCCTTCGCAGGTGCAGCTGCACCGCGGCGCGGTGCTGTTCTCGCAGCGCTGCTCGGGCTGCCACACGCTCTCCTACGCGGCGACCCACGGTTCGGCGGCCAATCCCCGGACCGCGACCGCGATCAGCGGACCGGACTTCAACGTCCGCTGTGAGCGCCCAATCGACCGCGTCATGTACGCGATCATCAACGGCGGCTTCTCGGGCGCGTACATGCCGCAGAACGTCGTCGTCGGCCAGGATGCGATCGACGTCGCGAAGTTCGTAGCCACGTATGCAGGCCGGGCCGCGCCGAGAGAGCCCGGTACGCAGCCATGCGACACAAAGCCGGTCGGAACGCTGCCCCCGTCGTTCACCTCGCCGACCGCTACCGCCGCGTCAGCGAGCGTCAGACCGCCGAGCTCGGCGGCGGTCACCGCCGCCAGTGCGAGCCCCACTTCGACGGCCGTCGCGAGCGCCTCGTCGGCCAAGCACCAGGGCGCCGCGAAGAAGACCGCGCACTCGTAGGCGCGCGATGCTCGACATCAGGCTGATCCGTCGTGAACCCGACGCCGTGCGTGCGGCGCTCGCGCGCCGTGACACCGCCGCCGCCGAGGCCGTCGACCGCGTGCTCGAGCTCGACGAGCGCTGGCGAGCGCTCACGACCGAGCTCGAGACCCTGCGGGCCGAACAGAACCAGGCGAGTCGCGGGCTGAAGGGCGCGCCGAGCGACGAGCAGCGCGCCCAGCTTGCCGAGCTGGCCGCGCGCGGTCGCTCGCTGAGCGATGAGGAGACCGCGCTGCGCGCACGGCGCGACGCCGAACTGGCGTCACTCCCGAACCTGCCGGCGGCCGATGCGCCCGCCGAGGACGAGGTTCTGCGCGAGGTCGGCGAGGGGAGGGCGAGTGGGCTCGACCACCTCGAGCTCGCCGGCCCGATGATCGACATGGAGCGCGCCGCGCGCCTCTCGGGGTCGCGCTTTGCCTACCTGCGCGGCGACCTCGTGCTGCTCGAGTTCGCGCTCGTGCGATACGCGCTCGAGAAGCTGATCGGCGAGGGATTCGAGCCCGTGGTGCCGCCGGTGCTGGTTCGCGAGCAGGCGCTGTACGGGACGGGCATGCTGCCCGATACCGAGCAGCAGCTCTACAGGCTGCCCGAGGACGAGCTGTTCCTGGTCGGGACCTCGGAGGTATCGCTCGCTTCGCTGCACCGCGAGGAGATCCTCGACGTCGATCAGCTGCCGCTGCGGTATGCCGGCTTCTCCACGTGCTTCAGGCGCGAGGCGGGAGCCGCCGGCAAGGACACGCGGGGGATCTTTCGCGTGCACCAGTTCGACAAGGTCGAGATGTTCTGTTTTGTCGTCCCCGACCAGGCGGCGGTCGAGCACGAGCGACTGCTGGCGATCGAGGAGTCGATCATGCAGGAGCTCGAGATCCCCTACCGCGTGGTCGCGATCGCGGTCGACGACCTCGGCGCCTCGGCGGCCAAGAAGTACGACGTCGAGGCGTGGCTGCCCGGCCAGAGCCGCTATCGCGAGCTGACCTCGTGTTCTGACACGACCGACTATCAGGCCCGCCGTCTCGACATCCGCTACCGCGACGGCGACGGCAAGCTGGCGCACGCCGGAACCCTGAACGGGACCGCGTGCGCGGTCGGGCGCACGATCATCGCGTTGCTCGAGAACGGCCAGCAGGATGACGGCTCGGTCGTGTTGCCGGAACGGCTGGCGGCGTTCGGAGCGCCGCGACGGTTGCCCGGGGCGACGTCGGCCGGCTAGCGGCGGCGTCGACCGGCTGCCTGGGGCGACGTCGGCCGGCTAGCGGCGGCTCGGACTAGCCGCGCAGCAGAGTTGCGGCCGGCTGAGCGCGACGATCAGCGGGGCTCGCGACGGCCCGCAGGCGCGGCGCCGGGCCGTTCTCGAGCACGACCAGCGCCGCGCGCGGGGGACCGCAGGTCGCGATCCGGGCGCGCGTGCGGACACCGAAGGTGTTCCACGGACGGACGAAGCGGCGGGTCGGCTCGGGGTCGTC
>DATNKY010000648.1:0-2217 GCA_035603155.1 Solirubrobacteraceae bacterium | reverse complement strand
CCTCGCCGATCCCGACTTCCCCCAGGAGCAGGCGCTGGACCTGGTCGACAGCTGCCACCAGCGGGGCGTGACGGTGGTCGTCGCGCCTTCGACGATGGAGATCCTGATCGATCGGGCCGAGTTCGTGGCCGGCGAGTCGGTGCCGCTGTTCACGCTGCGCCCGCCCGTGTTCGAGGGCGTCGATTACGCGCTCAAGCGGACCTTCGATCTGGTGCTCTCGACAGCCCTGCTGGTCCTGCTCTCGCCGGTGCTGCTCGTGATCGCGATCCTCGTCAAACTCAGCTCCCGCGGTCCGATCATCTATCGCTCGGTCCGTCCTGGCATGGCCGGGGTCCCGTTCCGGTGCTTCAAGTTCCGCACCATGCGCGAGCACGCCGATCAGACGCAGGACGATCTCGAGCCCCTGAACGAATCAAACGGAGCGCTGTTCAAGATTCGCGCCGACCCAAGACTGACGCCGGTCGGCCGGGTGCTGCGCCGCTTCTCGCTCGACGAGCTGCCGCAGCTGGTCAACGTGATCCGCGGCGAGATGTCGCTCGTCGGCCCGCGCCCGCTGCCGATGCGTGACTTCGAACGGCTCGAGGAGTGGCACAAGAAGCGCTACCTCGTGCTTCCCGGGATCACCGGGCTGTGGCAGGTATCGGGGAGGGCCGAACTCGAGTTCGACGATCTTGTGCGGCTGGACTTCCTGTACCTCGAGCGCTGGTCGATCTTCCTGGACCTGTCGATCCTGCTCAAGACGATCCCCGCGGTGCTCAGCCGGCGCGGGGCTTTCTAGGCGTCGCTGGCCACGGGCCGCCGCCGGGCGGCGACCACGTATGCTGCCGTCGGATGCCCCCGACCGACCGGTTCGTGATCAGCTACGCAGCCGAGCCTCCGCAGGAGGCGCTGCCATACGGACGCTGGGCCGACACGCTGCGCGACCGGTTCGGCGCCGCCTGCCGGGAGATCGATTCCGAGGGCGAGGATCTGGGCACGATCGGCCAGATCAAGTGGTTCCCCGATCGCAGCTTCGGCGGCCGCACGTACATTCCCGCGATCGCGCGGTCGACGACCGGCTTTGAGCTGTTCGGGTTCGTGTCGTTCAGCGAGGGCGGCGGGGGTCCGAGCGACTTCCAGGCGCGCGCGGATTACACGTCCGAGCTCGCCGAGAACAACCCCGACTGGAAGCTCGACCTCAACGATGACGTCGTCGGCACGTGGCGCGGCGAGCAGGGCAAGAGCGCCGATATGACGCTTGTGTGGGGCACCCCGTTGCTCCCGGGGGGCGCGATCGTGACCGCCGAGCTCGCGGACCTCGCGGTCGATCAGTGCGAGCTGGTGGAGGAGCGCTTCACTTTGCTGGCCGCCGACAACTACCGCTCGGACTTCCTCGTCGTCAAGTTGTGGGACAAGCGCGGCGGCGAGCTCGCAGCCGAGTCGCTGTACGTCGACGACGAGGACGAACAGGCTGACGGGGACGAGGACGACAGTGGGGCGGACGACGATGCCGCGGTGGACCGTCCCGAGTGAGCGCCAGGACGGTGGCGGCCCGCCCGTTCCGGTGATCGTCCCGGGTGAGCGCTAAGCGGGCTGGAGAGCGTCGGCGGGCGCCTGCAGCGGATAGTGGCAGGCGACCTGGTGGCCGGGGCGCAGCTCGCGCAGCAGCGGCTCCTCCTCGCCGCATTTCTCGGTCGCCAGCGGACACCTCGTTCTGAAGCGACAGCCCGAGGGCGGATACACCGGGCTCGGCAGCTCGCCGCGGATCGCGGGCTCGCGCTTGACGCTCTCCACTGACGGGTCAGGCACCGGGACCGTCTTGATCAGCGCGTCCGTGTACGGGTGCATCGGCGTGTGGTAGATCTGATCGCTCGTCCCCAGCTCGACCAGCTTGCCGAGGTACATGACGCCGATCCGGTCAGCGAGGTACTTGACCACGGCCAGGTCGTGCGAGATCACGATCGACGACATGTTGTGCTCGGCCTGGAGACGCTTCATCAGGTTCAGCACCTGCGATCGGATCGAGACGTCGAGTGCGCTGACCGGCTCATCGGCGACGATCACCTTCGGCTCGAGGATCAGCGCCCGCGCGAGCGCGATCCGCTGGCGCTGGCCTCCGGAGAACTCGTGCGGGTAACGCTCGAGCGCGTTCAGCGGCAGGCCGACCTCGCTCACGAGCCGGCGTACGCGCTCGTCCTGCTCGTTCTTGGACCCCATTCCCTGCACCTTCAGCGGCTC
>DATNKY010000445.1:0-3966 GCA_035603155.1 Solirubrobacteraceae bacterium | reverse complement strand
CCGGCAGAAGCCGCAATCGGCGTCGTAGATCACCGTCGCCTGCCGGCCGGCGGCCTGCGGGGTCACACCGATCTGCTCGTGGCTCGGGCTCATCTGCTCAGGCTCGTCACTGCCGTCTGCTCTCGGGGATCACGCTCATCTGCTCGGATAGGATCGCGCGCGATGGCGATCGGAGTGATCACGGGCTCGGGCACGTACTCACTGCCGGGGCTCGAGGGCGCCGAGCTCGAGACCGTGCAGACGCCGTTCGGAGCGACCGAGGTGTCGCGCGGCCGCCTTGGCGGGGGCGACGTGCTCCACGTCTCGCGCCACGGGGCGGGTCACATGCGCCTGTCGAGCCAAGTCACCCACCGCGCCAACATCTGGGCGTTGAACGTGCTCGGCGCAACCGCCGTGATCGGCTGCAGCGTGTGCGGCGCGCTCGACCCGGAGCTCGAGCTCGGGCAGCTGGTCGTGTTCGACGATCTGCACTTCATCTCAAACCGGCTACCCGACGGATCACTGTGCACGTTCTCCCTGGAGCCGGGCGACCCGATGCGGGGCCACTGGATCCTCCACGGCGGCCCGTTCTCCCCCGGGGTGCGCGCGGCGCTGCTCGAGGCCGCCGGCGAGGCGGGCCACGTTACCCGGAACGGCGGGACCTACGGACACGTCGACGGCCCCCGTTTCAACACCCCGACCGAGATCGCCCAGCTCGCCGCCTGCGGGGTGACCGCCGTCAGTCAAACCGCTGGGCCCGAGGTCGTGCTCTGCGGGGAGCTCGAGCTGCCGTATGGGCTCGTTGGATTCGTGACCGATTACGCCAACGAGGTGGTGCCCGGCCAGACCACGCCGGTTGCGACCTTCTTGGAGCTCATGCGCCGCAGCCCGGCGACGTTCGCGGACGTCGTGACCGGTGCGATCGGACGGCTGGCGACCGAGCCGGCGTTGCCCGCGGGCACGATGTTCCGGTTCGAGCAGAGCTGAGCTCGGTTGCCCGAGCTCGCGAGACCGCGCGCCGTGCTGATCATGGCGCACGCCCCGCGCGCGGGCGAGGACCCCGGCGGTCTCGGGGAGCTGCTCGGACCCGACCGGCTGGCCCAGGTCAGACGCGTGCTGCTGGCACGGGCCATCGATTGGGCTTCGGCCGTCGCGCCCGGGTCGGTCCATGTCGCCTACGAACCATCTGGTGCCCGAGGCGAGTTGCGTGAACTGGTCGGCCCCGGGGTCAACGTGTTTCCTCAGAACGGCGCCGGGGTCACGGGCAGGCTCGTCAACGCGAGCGTCCTCGCCCTGGGCGGCGGCGACGGCCCGCTTCTGATCGCCTGGCCCGAGCTGGCGAGCTGGCGCACCGAGCACGCATCCGCGGCGCTCACCGATCTCAGCGATGGATACGAGCTCTCGGTTGGCCCCGTGTTCGACGGCGGCTTCTATCTGATCGCGGTCGCGCGGCCGCTCGCGGCGCTCTTCGGGCTCCCAGATGCGACCTGGCGCAGTCCGGACTCGATGATGATCGTCTTCGGCGCCGCACACGCCGCCGGGGTCGCGGGCGGGATGCTGCGTGCGGAGCGGGCGCTCCGCAGTCCGGGCGATGTCCAAGCGGCGCTCGCCGACCCGCTGCTCGACCAGGAGCTCCGCGCGTTGCTGGATCCCGGCGCGTGACGGGGTACGCTTTGACCCCGCTCGAAAGGCCGCCATGGGGAGTGGTGTAACGGCAGCATAGGAGGCCTTGGACCTTCTGGTTCTGGTTCGAATCCAGGCTCCCCAGTTTGTAACAAAAGTGCTGCAAAAGCGGCATTTCCGTCCGCCGCGTAGGGTAACTTGTGGCTATGGCGAGACGGCCTCGGTACAGCGAAGCGCAGGTTCGAGAAGCGGTCGCAAACTCGTCCAGCCTCACCGAGGCTTTGCGGCGCCTTGATCTGCGTCCGGCTGGAGGCAACCATCAGACGCTCAGGAAGCTGATTGCTCGCTACGGCATCTCGACGGCCCACTTCCGCCCAGATTGGATCAGGCGCGGGCCGCGGCTCAACGGGGCGATCCCGCTCGAAGAAGTCCTGGTCGAGGGATCGACGTACAGCCGCAAGCGTTTGAAGCAGCGGCTGTACGAATCCGGACTGAAGGAACGCCGGTGCGAACACTGCGCGCAGGACGAGACCTGGCAGGGTCAGTCGATCGCTTTGATCCTCGACCACATCAACGGCGTCGCCGACGACAACCGGATCGAGAACCTCCGGATCGTCTGTCCCAACTGCGCCGCGACGCTCGACACCCACTGCGGTCGCAACAACCGAGCCGGGCGAAGCTGTGTGCGCTGCGGCGCGGAGTTCACGCCCGGATATGCATCGCAGCGCTACTGCTCGCGGACGTGCGGGGTCCATAGCCCGGGCCCGACGCGCCCGAAGCCCGAAGCCCGCAAGGTTCTGCGCCCATCACATGAGGATTTGCTCGAGGACGTCCGCTCGATGAGCTTCGTTGCCGTCGGACGCAAGTACGGCGTCTCGGATAACGCGGTCCGCAAATGGCTGCGGTGGTACGAGCGCCTGTCCGAACCAGGACAGGAGGAGGCCGCCTGAGCTTTCGAATGGCCCACAATCGCTTACGATCCCGTCAGTGACCGCGCCCGTCGTAGTGATCCTCGCCGCGGGGCAGGGCACTCGCATGCGCTCCGCCGTGCAGAAGCTCCTGCATCCGCTGTGTGGCAGGCCGATCATCGCCTGGCCGGTCGCGGCCGCGCGTGCCGCGGGGGTGGCGAAGATCGTCGTCGTGGATTCGCCCGAGCGCCGGCTCCAGGACGCCGTTGGCAGCGTCGACGGCGACCTGGCGGTGGCGATCCAGCAACGCCCGCTGGGAACCGCCGACGCGGTCAAGGCGGCCATGGCTGAGATCGGCGCCGGCGGCACGGTCGTGGTGATCAACGGCGACGCGCCTCTGATCACCGCTGCGACGCTCAAGGCGCTGGTCGAGGATCACGAGCGGTCCGGCGCTGCCGCGACGATCGCGACCATGGAGCTCGAGGATCCGTCCGGCTATGGACGCGTCGTGCGCGCGCCTGATGGGACTGTGGAGCGGGTCGCCGAGACCAAGACGCCCGGCGACGCGAGCGAGCTCGAGCTGCACATCCGCGAGGTCAGCACGGGCATGTTCGCCTTCGACGCGAGCGCGCTCACCACGGCGCTGCAGGAGGTGGGCGCCGACAACAGCCAGGGGGAGCAGTACCTCCCCGACGTGATCCCGATCCTGCGCGAGCGCGAGCGCACCGTCGTGGCGCACGAGCTGACCGACCCGGTCGAGCTGTTGCAGATCAACGACCGGCGCCAGCTCGCCGAGGTCACCCAGATCGCCCAGTACCAGATCCACGAGCGTCATATGCTCGCCGGAGTCACGATCGTCAACCCGGCCGCGACCGTGATCGACGTCGAGGTCGAGCTCGGCCCCGACACAGTGATCGCGCCGTTCACGAGCTTGCACGGCGCGACCGTGGTCGGCTCGGGCTCGACGATCGGTCCCGGCTCGACGCTGATCGACACCAAGGTCGGCGACGAGTCCAACCTCGTGCACGCGTATACCAACGGCGCCGTGGTCGGAGACTGCGTGAGCGTCGGCCCGTTCAGCTACCTGCGTCCGGGGACCGTGCTCCGTGACGGCTCCAAGGCGGGCACGTTCGTCGAGATCAAGAACTCCGACGTCGGCGCGGGGACCAAGGTGCCTCACCTGTCCTACATCGGCGACGCCGACATCGGCGAGGGCACGAACCTCGGAGCGAGCACGATCACCGCCAACTACGACGGCTACCGCAAACATCGCACCACGATCGGCGACCGGGTCAAGACCAGCGTGGACACGACGTTCCTGGCGCCGGTGTCGATCGGCGACGACGCGTTCACGGGCGCCGGCTCGGTGATCGAGACCGATGTTCCGCCGGGCGCGCTTGGCATCGCGCGGGCACGCCAGACGAACATCGGCGGCTACGCTGAGCGCCGCCGCAGG
>DATNKY010000666.1:0-3467 GCA_035603155.1 Solirubrobacteraceae bacterium | reverse complement strand
CCGGCAGCCGCGCGGGCGACCGCCTCGCGCGCGAGTGCCTCGTCGTCGTTGCTCGGCACGACCAGCGCTTCGTCGAGTCCGCACTCCAGCCGCAGGTCAGTCTCGAGGCGCGCGAACGGCGACGCGTCGGACAGCACCCTGATCTGCACGATTCCCAGATCTCGCGCTCGGCCGAGCAGCCGCGTGACCTTGACGCGGTTGAGATGCAGCAGGTCGGCGACCTCCTGATGGGTGAGCCCGTACTCGTAATGCAGCCGGGCGACCTTGCCGAGCAGCTCGAGATCGGCGGGGGACGGCACGGGAGCTTCGCGGGGCCTCATCGCCGCCCGATCCTACTGTCGGGCGCGCCCTCGGCTGGTTTGCGCGCCCGGGCAACGCGGCCCGGCGTGCCGCAACACCGCTGAACATGAACACGACTGAGCAAAGGGAGCAAGGCCATGGTGACCAAGGAGAAGGTGGCGAGCGACGGGCTGACGTTCGTCACGCAGGCATTCATCGACGGGCGCTTCGTCGACTCGGGGAGCGGCAAGACCTACGAGGTCGTGTCACCGGCGACCGGAGAGACGCTCACCGAGGTGGCCGAGTGCGACGCGGCTGATATCGATGCCGCCGTCTCGGCGGCTCGGCGTTCGTTCGAGAGCGCGGTGTGGGCGAAGCAGTCGCCGGCAGATCGCAAGCGCAGCCTGCTGCGGATCGCCGACGCGATTCGCGCCAGCGCCGACGAGCTCGCGATGCTGATCACGCTTGACATGGGCAAGCCGATCAGCGACGCGGAGGGCGAAGTGAGCGCCGCCGCCGATTGCGTTCAGTACTACGCCGAGGCGATCGACAAGCTGTATGGAGAAATAGCGCCGACCGATCCGAGCTACCTGACGCTCGTCACGCGCGAGCCGGTCGGAGTCGTCGGGGCGATCGTCCCGTGGAACTACCCACTCGTGCTGACCTGCTGGAAGCTGGCGCCGGCGCTCGCCGCGGGCAACTCGATCGTGATCAAGCCCTCGGAGAAGGCGCCGCTCGTGAACCTCCGCCTCGCTGCGCTCGTGGCCGAGACCGGGATGCCCGACGGCGTGGTCAACTTCGTGCCGGGCTTCGGGGATCCGCCCGGCAAGGCGCTCGCGCTCCACAGCGACGTCGACGCGCTCACGTTCACCGGCTCGGGCGCCGTCGGCCGTCTGATCCTCGGGTACGCCGGCGCTTCGAACATGAAGTCGGTCGCGCTCGAGTGCGGCGGCAAGTCGCCCAACATCGTGCTCGGCGACGCGCCCGATCTCGACGCCGCGGTCGCGGCATCGCTGATCGGCGCCTACGAGAACGCGGGCCAGATGTGCAACGCGGGTACCCGGCTGCTGGTCCAGGACCGGATCGCGGACGAGTTCATGGATCGCGTCCTCTCCGCCGCGCCCCGTTTCACCCCGGGCGATCCGCTCGACCCAGAGACGGTGATGGGAGCGATGGTCGACGAGGCGCAGATGCACCGGGTGCTCGGGTACATCGATAAGGGCGTCGACGAGGGGGCGACGCTGACCACCGGCGGACATCGGGTACAGCCAAAGCCGGGCGGCTACTACATCGAGCCGACCGTGTTCACCGACGTCGACAACGAGATGACGATCGCGCGCGAGGAGATCTTCGGGCCGGTGCTGAGCGTGATCCGCTTCAGCGACGCCGATGACGCGGTGCGCATCGCCAACGATTCGATCTACGGCCTCGCCGCCGCCGTGTGGACCAACGACGTCACCAAGGCGCATCGGATCGCCCGCTCGCTGCGGGCGGGGTCGGTGTACGTCAACTGCTATGACCGCGACGACCCCTCGGCCCCGTTCGGCGGCTACAAGCAGTCGGGCCTCGGGCGCGAGAAGTCGCTCCACGCAATCGATCACTTCACGCAGCTGAAGACGACCTGGGTGAACCTCGGATGAGCCTGCGTCGCCGGCGACCGGTGGCACGATTGCGGGGATGAGCGGCCGGTGCGCGGTCACCGCTACGACGCGATCGTCGTCGGCGCAGGACACAACGGCCTGGTCGCGGCCGCGTACCTGGCGCAGGCCGGCATCCGCGTAGCGGTCGTCGAGGGGCGATCAGTCGTCGGGGGCGTGTGCACGACCGAAGAGCTCGTCCCCGGCTTTCGCTTCAGCGCGGGGGCTGTGCTGCTGAGCCTGCTCTGGCCCAAGATCATCCGCGATCTCGACCTCCGAGCGCATGGCCTCGAGTACTACCGGACGGGCGTTGACCGGGTCGGAATCTGGGAGAACGGTAAATCGTTGGTCCTGCAACCCGGCCTCGAGCGGCACGTTGCCGCGCTCGGCCAGTTCTCGCCGCCGGACGGTTACGGCCTCGTCAGACTGACTGACGAGATCCGGCGGTTTGCCGCCCACTTCGAGCCGACGGTCCTCGCGCCGCCCCCGGCGATCGAAGACTTCCGGCGCGAATTCACCGGCGATGACGAGAAGGTCTTCGAGCGCGTCGTCGAGGGGTCGGTCTTCGATCTCCTCGCGCCGTACTTCGAGAGCCCCGAATTGCTGGGTTTCTACGCCTTTCCCGGGATGGTGTCGGTCGATGCGGGCCCTGGCGATCCCGGGACCGCCTACGTCTATGCGCACCACGCTGTCGGCGGCCTCGACGGCGAGCTCGGACGTCACGGTTTCGTTCGCGGGGGTATGGGAGGCGTCACGGCCGCGCTTGTATCGAGCGCCCGTAGGGCGGGTGCCGAGGTACTGCTCGACAGGCCGGTCGATCGGATCCTGGTCGACGGCGGAGCGGTGGCCGGGGTCTCCCTCGCCGATGGGCGCGAGCTGGCTGCCGATACGGTTCTGTCGAACGCCGACGCGCGGCGCACGATGCTCGAGCTCGTTGACGGCGATGCGCTCGATTGCGGGTTCAGGGAGGCGGTTGAGGCGATCGACTACCGCGGCACGATGGCGCGCGTGTACCTTGCGGTGTCAGAGCTGCCGCGCTACGAAGCGGCGCCGCATGACGGTCCGGCCGTCGCACCTGTGCATCGCGCGTTCGCGTTGCTCGGCGCCAGCCTCGACGCGTTCCGCCGCGCCCACGAAGCCCAGCGCGACGGCCGGATCGCCGAGCGGCCGGTGCTCGAGCTATCGATCCAATCAACCGACGACGCGACGCTGTGCCCACCGGGGACGCATACGCTGAACATCGGGGTCATGCACACCCCCTTCAAACTGGCCGACGGCTCATGGGGCGAGCAGCGCGAGCGATTCGGCGACATCGTGGTCTCGCGGCTGCTCGAGTTCGCGCCGAATCTCGAACGGGCGATCATCGCCCGACGCGTCGCGACCCCGCTCGACTGGGAACGCGAATACGGCCTGACCCAGGGCAACATCTACCAGGGAGTAATGGGCCCGCGCAGCATTCTCGGCTCGCGTCCACTGCCGGGCTGGGCGCACTACCGGATGCCGATCCGGGGCCTCTACCTCTGCGGAGCCGCTTCGCATCCGGGCGGCGCC
>DATNKY010000470.1:0-6268 GCA_035603155.1 Solirubrobacteraceae bacterium | reverse complement strand
CGGTGCCCGAACCGGAGCCAGAGCCCGCGCCGAGCTGACCCCGGCGGACAGGGTCAGCCGTTTGCCCCAAACCGCCCGCCGCGTCAGCCGTCTGCGACGAGTCCGGCCGCCCACTCGGCGACCGTGAGCACGGCTGCCTGGCGCGGAAACACCTTCTCGATCAGCACCCGGTGGACCTCGTCGTCTCGATCGGCGCACGCGTCGCTGAGCACGGTCAGCTCGAAGTCGAGATCGGCCGCCTCGCGCAGCGTCGAGAGAACCACGCCGCTGGTCGCGATCCCGGTCAGGACCAGCGACACGATCCCGCCGGCGCGCAGGACGACGTCCAGATCGCTGCCGGCGAACGCGCTCACGCGTCGCTTGGTGACCACGGTCTCGCCGTCCCGGGGCGCGACCGACTCGTGGATCCGGACCTGCTCGCCCTCCACGAACTGGCCCGAGCCGGCGACCCCCGCGAACGTACGGTTGCGGGCGCTGACCTCCGGATAGCCGGCTCGGAAGCCGACCTGCACGTAGATCACGCGCACCCCCGCCGCTCGCGCCGCCGCGATCGCCCCGGCCGTGCGCTCGAGCATCTCCGGATCGCCGAGCCGCTGCACGACGCCGTCCTGCACGTCCATCACGAGCAGCGCCGTGTGCTCCGCGTCCATCGGCGCGATCCTACCCGTGCTCTGAAGGCGAACGCGCCGGCGACCCGTGGCCACCGGCGCTCCGCCTTCCGAGGCAATGCGATGCGCGGCGGCGACCTACGCCGCGACTGCCTCGCGCTCGTCGATCTCGCGGCGGTCCGGCAGTGCGACGACCTCGGTCGTGCGCGGCCGCAACCTCGTCGCCGCCACGACCGCGGCCGTCAGGCAGAAGGCCGCCGCGACCAGAAACGCGACATCGAACCCATGCGTGATCGCGCGCGCCGCGCTGACGCCGAGGTCGCTCTTGGTCTGGCTGCTCGCGACCGTGCTCAGGATCGCGAGCCCGAGCGCGCCGCCCATCAGCCGAGACGTGTTCAGGACGCCCGACCCGAGCCCCGCCTGCGGACCGACGACGTCCTGCATCGCGACGATCGTCGCCGGCACGAGCGAGAAGCCCATCCCGAGCGCCGTCAGGAGCCCGCCGCCGAGCACCGTGTCGAGATAGTTCCCGCCGGGACCGATGCGCGTCAGCCACAGCATCCCGGCGAACATCGACAGCAAGCCGAGCGTGATCACCCTTCGAGCGCCGAACCGGTCCACGACGCGCGGCGCGAGCGTCGAGCCGAGAAAGATCGAGAGCGTCATCGGCAGAAAGCCGAGTCCCGCTTCGATCGCGTCGTAATGCAGCACCTGCTGCAGGTAGAGCGTGATGAAGAACCACGCCGGGAAGTTGGCCGCATACATCAGCAGCACGACCAGGTTCGCCGCGCGCAGCCGCTCGAAACGGAAGATCGAAAGCGGCACCAGGGGCGCCTTCGCGACCTTCGCCTCGACGAACACGAATGCGCCCATCAGCGCGAGACCGACGGCGAGCGGGACCAGCACGCCGGTCGAGCCCCAGCCCAGCGTGTCGGTGCGGACGATCCCGAACGTGATCCCGATCAGGCTCGCGGTGATCAGCGTCGCGCCGAGTGCGTCGAAGTGGCGCGGACCGTCGACGGGCTTGATCGAAGGAATCGATACCAGCCCGAGGGCCACGATGAAGGCGCCGAGCGGCACGTTGACGGCGAAGATCGCCTGCCAACCGAGTGTCTGCGTGAGGATGCCGCCGAGCAGCGCGCCCGAGGATGCGCCGAGGGCGCCCATCGCGCCCCATAGGCCCAGGCCGCGGTTGCGCTCCCGACCCTCGGGCAGCGTGCTCGTGATGATCGCCAGCGTCGCGGGCGACGTGATCGCACCGGCGATCCCCTGCACCGAGCGGGCTCCGATCAGCAGCCCGCGCGAGGTGGCCAGCGCGCACGCGAGCGAGCACAACGCGAACATCGCCGTGCCGGCGAGGAACACGCGCCGGCGTCCGAGCAGGTCGGCCGAGCGCCCTCCGAGCATCAGCAGTCCGGCGAAGGTGAGTGTGTAGGCGTTGACGACCCATTGCAGTCCGGTGGTCGAGAAGCCGAGTCCGTTGTGGATCGAGGGCAACGCGACGTTGACGATCGCGACGTCGAGGATGACCATGAACTGAGCCAGGCAGACGACCAACAGGAGGGCGTTCCGGCTGCGCAGGCGTCGTCCGAGGAGGTTCATTGTTGAGTGCATGGGTGTATGATGGGGCCACGTTTATCCAGGTACAAGGGAGGGAGTTATCCTGGTAGTAGAAGCACCCCCCATCGAAGTCGAGGTCCCTTCCGAAGCCCCGGGGGTGGAACTGGGCGCAAACGGCGAGCGGCGCCGTTCGGAGCTCGCCGACTTCCTGCGCAAGAAACGCGCGGGCCTCAAACCGGAGGACGTCGGCCTGCCGAACGGCAGCCGCCGGCGCACGCCGGGGCTCCGGCGTGAGGAGGTCGCGCAGCTCGCCGGGGTGGGCACCACCTGGTACACGTGGCTCGAGCAGGGCCGGGACGTGCGTGCGTCGCTCGACGTGCTCGAGGCGATCTGCCGGGCGCTGCGGCTGAGCCCCGCGGAGCGCCGGCACGTGGTGCTGCTCGGCCGCGGCGAGGAGCCGCCGCCGTGCAAGTCAGACGAGCGCGTCTCGCCGGCGGTCAAGCGCCTGATCGAGAACCTCGGCCTCAACCCCGCCTACGTGCTCGGCCGCCGATGGGACTACCTGGCGTACAACGACGCCGCCACGGCGCTGTTCGGCGATCTGGGAGCGGTCCCGAAGGCGGCCCGCAATCACATCTGGCTGCACTTCATGGATCCCAGGCGGCGGGAGGTGTTCCCCGACTGGGCTCACAGCACGCGGCTCGTCGTGGCGAAGTTCCGCGCCGACAGCGCGCGCCACATCGGCGACCCCGAGTTCGAGCAGCTGATCGCGACGCTGCGCAAGAGCAGCCCCGAGTTCTGCAAGGCGTGGAAGAAGCACGAGGTGGCGCGCAACGGCGCGGGACGCAGAACGATCAACCACCCCGTCGTCGGCACGATGATGTTCGAGCATGCGGTCTTCAATCCCTCGGAAGAGCCCGAGCAGCGGCTGATCCTGTACTCGCCGCTGCCCGACGAGGGGACGCCGGAGAAGCTCGCGCAGATTCTCGGGCGATAAAAGCCGCCAATCGGTACGTTTGTACCACTTTGGTGGTACATTTGTACCAGTCATGTCTGCGGCGACGACTCATAGGGATAGCCCCCGCCCGCGCGGAGCAGCGCGGCGCGACGCGCTGCTCGAAGCGGTGCTCAAGATCGTCGGCGAGGTCGGTGCCGACGCCGTCACGCACCGGCGCGTGGCGGAGGTCGCAGATCTCCCGCTCGCCTCGACCACGTACTACTTCGAGTCCAAGGAGCATCTGCTCACGGCGGCGCTCGAGCTCGCAGCCGAGCGCGATATCGCGCGCCTTAGCGAGTTCGCCGTGCACCCGGTCGCCGGCGATGACCCGATCGGCCTCGCGATCGCCGCGGTTCTGGATCCGACCGACGAGACCGGACCGTCCCAGCGGGGCTCGATGATCGCCAACTACGCGCTGCTGCTCGAGGCCGCGCGCCGCCCGGCGCTCCAAGCGGTGGCCCGTCGCTGGAGCGAGGCGTACCTGGACGTCCTCGGGCGTCTGCTCACGGCCGCCGGGTCTGCCGAGCCCGCCGCCGACGCCGAACTCCTGATGGCCGCCGCGGACGGGCTCCTGATCGAGCAGCTGACGGCGGGCACTCGCGTCGACCTCGCGCCGCGGCTGCGCCGGCTCGCGACCGCCCTGGTGGTGACACCATGACCGCGCTCGCGAGCCGTCGCGCCGAGCAGGCGCTCGGCCCTGAGAGCCGGATCGTGCTGCTGATCAGCGTCCTGTTGGGCTTCGAGGCGATCCTGTACTCGGCCGTCGCGCCGCTCCTCCCGCACTACGCCCACGAGTTCGGCGCTTCCAGGCCTGCGCTCGGGTTGCTCGTCGCCGCCTATCCGGCCGGCCAGATCCCGGGCTCGCTGCTCGGCGGCTGGATCGCGACGCGAGCCGGTGTGCGCCGAACGGTGGTCGTCGCGTTGTTGATGTTCACGGTCTCGATCGTGCCCTTCGGGTTCGCGACCGACATCGCGACGCTCGACGCGCTGCGATTCCTGCAGGGCGCGGCGTGCGGCTGCATCTGGGCGGGCGGACTCGCCTGGGTCATCGCGATCACCCCGCGTGAGCGACGCAGCCAAGTGCTCGGTTCGGTGTTCGGGGTCGCGATCTTCGGAACGCTGCTGGGGCCGATCGTCGGGACGCTCGCGGTCGCGGTCGGAACCGAGGTCGTGTTCGCCGGCGTCGGCGTGCTGTCGCTGGGGCTCGTCGCGTGGACGCTCCGAACCCCCGCGCCGCCGCGCGTGAAGCGCGAGCGACACGCTCCGATCAGCGCGCTGATGCGCAGGCCTCACGTGCTCCTTTGCCTATGGCTGTTCCTGCTCGAGGCGCTGATGGTCGGCGCAACCGGGACGCTGCTGCCGTTGCGCCTGTCGCAGCTCGGCGCCTCCGGCGTGGCGATCGGCGTGACGTTCGTGATCGCATCACTGTTCGCGACCGTCAGCTCGCCCGCGATCGGCCGGATCGTCGATCGCCGCGGAGCAAGGCTGCCCACGTGCGCCGGACTGCTGGTGACGGCGCTGCTTGTAGCCGCGCTGCCGTTGCCGTCGTCGGCCGTGGTCGTCGCGATACTGACGGTGGCGGTGCTCGGCGGGCCATCGTTGGCCTTCGTCCTGCCGTCGATCTCGGCCGTCACGGACACGGCCGAGCGGATCGGCGTCGAGATGGCGCTCGCGACCGTGGTGCTCAACTTCGCCTGGGCGATCGGCGAGCTGACCGGTGCGCCGACCGCGGCGATCCTGTCGCACCTGACCAGCGACACGGTCGCGCTGGTGCTGATCGCCGTGATGATCCTCGCGACCCTCGTGGTGGTCATCAGGACGCGCCTGATCGGAGGACCGAGCCCGCTCGAGGCTCGCCGCGGCCACCACGCCGACCGCCCAACCATGCCGCTCGACGACGACCAGGACAGCCTCAGGCCGCGCGACCCGCTCCCGGCCGTGGGCGCAACGGCGGCGGCTGTGGACTGCACACCCGACCTCGGCTAGAGTCGCGCGCCGGCGGGCGGCGGTCCGCGCGACCAGGACCCCGGACGATCACGTGCGAATGGCGGCGACACCAGAATCAGTGACCACCGAGCCGGCACAGAATGGCAGGATCGGCGGCCATCTGGTCGCCGAGAGCCTCTCCGCGCTCGGCGCCGAGGCCGCGTTCGGCGTGCCCGGGATCCACGCGCTCGCGATCTGGGAGGGGCTGCGGACGAGCCCCGTCGAGGTCTACGGCGCGCGCACCGAGCTCTGTGCCGGATTTGCGGCCGACGGGTACGCGCGCAGCTCCGGACGCGCTGCGCCCCTGCTGCTCTCCACCGGCCCGGGGGCGCTGAACTCCCTCACCGCGCTGATGGAGGCGGCCAGCTCACACGTGCCGGTGGTCGCGATCTCGAGCCAGATCCCGAGCGCGCTCCTCGGCCGTGGTCGCGGCTACCTCCACGAGCTGCCCGACCAGTTGGCGTCGTTTGCGCCGGTCGTCAAGCATGCGGTCCGTGCCCAGAGCGTTGACTCGATCCCGGAGCTGCTCGCCGAGGCGTGGCAGATCGCGCTCACGCCGCCGTCGGGGCCGGTCTATGTCGAGATCCCACTCGACCTGCTCAAAGCCCCGGCCGGTCGGCCCGCGCCGCAGTCGCTGCACGCGTCGGCGACACCGCGCGCCGCCGCCGCCGAGCAGGTGCGCGCCGCCGCCGAGCAGCTCCACCACGCGCAACGGCCGGTGATCTGGGCCGGAGGCGGGATCATCCGGTCCGGGGCCCAGCGGCAGCTGCGCGAGCTCGCCGAGCTGCTGGACGCGCCCGTCGCGACAACGTACATGGGCAAGGGCGCGCTGCCGGACGACCATCCGCTCGCCGCCGGGTGCGGCTGCGACGAGGCCGCGCTGCAGGAGCTGCTCTCCGACGCCGACGTCGTGCTGTGCGCCGGCACGGAGCTCGGAGCGGAGACAACCGGGCAGTACGGGTTGCGCTTCGGAGGCGACGTGATCCAGTTGGACGCCAGCCCCGAGCGAGTCGGGGCGACCTACGCCGCGAGGCCTCTGATCGGCGACGCTCGCCTGACGTTGCAGGCGCTGCTCGACGAGCTCGAGGCTCAAGGCCCGAACGGCTCCGAGGCGGGC
>DATNKY010000413.1:0-3582 GCA_035603155.1 Solirubrobacteraceae bacterium | reverse complement strand
CGAGGGAGAGTCGTTCCGCACGTTCGTTGATCGCGTCGGTGCACGGGAGTTCGAGCTCAAGGTGAAGGATCTGACGATGCCGATCGAATTCAACCTCGAGAACATGAATCACTTCATCGATTTCAACCGCGAGGTCCCGTTTGTGATCCAGCGCGGCGAGGGCGAGTGCGCGGTCTAGTGGTGCAGCGATCGCCAGCAGCCGAGACGAGCATGAGCGCAACCCTTCCAGATCTCGAGTCCTCCTCTGCCGAGGAAGTCGTGGCCTATGCGGTGGACCACTTTCAGCCGCGGCTGACCACCGCCTGCTCGTTTCAGAAAGAGGAATCGGTCCTGCTGCACATGCTGACCCAGATCAGGCCGGATGTGCACGTGTTCACAATCGACACCGGGGTGCTGTTCCCGGAGACGCTGACGACCTGGAAGGCGTTCGAGGACCACTTCGGCATCAAATTCGACGTGTTGGACGCCACCAGCCCGGGCGAGCCGTGGACCGCGGAGCGGTGCTGCAGCGCTGCAAAGGTGGAGGCGCTCGCGCTCGCGCTGTCCGACGTAGATGCGTGGATCACCGGCATCCGACGTGAGCAGGCTCCTACGCGCGGGGCAGCGCCGAAGTTCGAGCGCGATGAGCGGCGTGGCATCTACAAGCTCAACCCGCTCGCTGATTGGAGCGAGCAGGACGTCTGGCGCTACATCTTCAAGCACGGTCTGCCCTACCATCCGCTGCACGATCAGGGATACGCCTCGATCGGCTGCGCCACGTGCACGCTGCCGGGGTCGGGCCGCGAGGGTCGCTGGGCCGGGCAGGACAAGACCGAGTGCGGTATCCACCTGGCTTGACGGGGACCTGACCGGCTCCCGCTAGTGTTCTCTTAACGAACTCTCAATACTCGACTGCCGTCTGATGAACCCGTTCCAATACGAGCTCTCCCATCTCGAGACCCTCGAGGCCGAGTCGGTCCACATCTTCAGGGAAGTAGCGGCCGAGTTCGAGCGGCCGGTGCTGCTGTTCAGCGGCGGCAAGGACTCGATCATCCTGCTGCGCCTGGCCGAGAAGGCGTTTCGGCCCGGCAAGTTTCCATTCCCGGTGATGCACGTCGACACGGGGCACAACTTCCCCGAGGTGATCGAGTTCCGTGATCGGCTCGTATCGCAGCTCGGCGAGCGGCTGATCGTCGCCAACGTCCAGGACTCGATCGACGCCGGCCGGGTGGTCGAGGAGACCGGACCGCGCGCGTCGCGCAACCGGCTCCAGACGACGACGCTGCTCGACGCGATCGAGGAGCACGGCTTCGACGCCGCGTTCGGCGGAGCCCGGCGTGATGAGGAGCGCGCTCGGGCCAAAGAGCGGATGTTCTCGTTCCGGGACGACTTTGGGCAGTGGGATCCAAAGCGCCAGCGCCCGGAGCTGTGGTCGCTCTACAACGGCCGGATCCGGAAGGGCGAGCACGTCCGCGTGTTCCCGATCTCGAACTGGACCGAGCTCGACGTCTGGCAGTACATCGCGACCGAGAAGCTCGAGGTCCCATCGATCTACTTCGCCCACTCGCGCCAGGTATTCGAGCGCGACGGGATGCTCTACGCACACAACGAGTTCGTCGAGCTGATCGACGGCGAGGCGCCGTTCGAAGAGTCGGTCCGCTACCGCACGGTCGGGGACATGACGTGCACCGGCGCGGTCCGTTCGATCGCCGGCACGCTCGAACAGGTAGTGACCGAGATCGCGGCCACCCGGATCACCGAACGCGGCGAGACCCGCGCCGACGATCGGGTGACCGAGGCCGCGATGGAGGACCGCAAGCGCGAGGGCTATTTCTAGCCCATGACTGCAGCTGCTCAGACCAACGGCTATTCGATCCGCCGTCGTACCTCCGAGCTCTTGCGGATCGCCACCGCGGGCTCCGTCGACGATGGCAAATCGACGCTGATCGGACGCCTGCTGCACGACTCCAAATCGATCCTCGAGGACCAGCTGGCGCACGTTCAGCAGACGTCCGAGCGCCGCGGCGACGGGTATCTCAACCTCGCGCTGCTGACCGACGGGCTGCGCGCCGAACGCGAGCAGGGGATCACGATCGACGTCGCCTACCGCTACTTCCAGAGCCCGCGGCGAAAGTTCATCATCGCCGACACGCCCGGCCACGAGCAATACACGCGCAACATGGTCACGGGCGCCTCGACAGCCGATGTCTCGATCGTGCTCGTCGATGCCCGCAAGGGCGTCTCGGAGCAGACCCGGCGGCACGCGTACATCTCGTCGCTGCTGCGGATCCCACACGTGGTCGTGTGCATCAACAAGATGGATCTGGTCGGTTACGACGAGGACGTCTTCTACGAGATCCTCGAGGAACTGTCGGACTGGGCGGCCCGTCTGCAGATCCCCGACATGACGTTCATCCCGATCTCGGCGCTGCACGGAGACAACGTCGTCGGGCGATCGCAGGCGATGGGCTGGTACGGGGCCGCGCCGCTGCTCTACCACCTCGAGCACGTGGTGATCGCCCCTGACCGCAACCTCAACGATGTCCGTTTCCCCGTCCAATGGGTGATCCGGCCGATGCGCGAGGAGCACCACGACTACCGTGGTTACGCCGGCCAGGTCGCCGGCGGCGTGCTGTCAGCCGGCGACGACGTAGTGGTCCTTCCGGGCGGCCATCGGACCAAGATCGCGGCGATCGATTCTTTCTCGGGCGAGCTTGAGGTCGCGTTCCCGACGATGTCGGTCGCGCTGCGGCTCGCCGAGGAGATCGACGTCTCGCGGGGCGACATGGTCGTCGGGCTCGATGATCAGCCCGTCAGTGCCCGTGAGCTCGAGGCGACGATCTGCTGGATGAGCGAGCAGCCGATGCAGCCACGGGGTCGTTACACGATCAAGCACACGACCCGCAGCGCGCGCGCGATCGTCGACCAGGTCGAGCACCGGATCGACGTCAACACGCTCGAGCAGGTGCCCGCCACGCAGCTCGCGCTCAACGAGATCGGGCGCGTGCGTCTGCGGTGCTCGGCGCCGCTGGTGGTCGATCCGTACGTGCGCAACCGGACCACGGGCAGCTTCATCCTGATCGACGAGTCGACCAACGACACGGTCGCCGGCGGGATGATCATCAGCGCCGAGTAGGCGCCGGTTCTGTGCCTTCGCGGCCAGTCCCGAGCCCGGAGCGCGTTTCGCGCTCATTATCGTCAAGGCACTAAAGTGCCCGCCGCATGTTCTCGAAGGTCTTGATCGCCAACCGCGGCGAGATCGCGGTCAGAGTCATCCGTGCCTGTGAGGAGCTCGGGATCGCGACTGTCGCTGTCTACTCCGAGCTCGACCGTGAGGCGCTGCACGTCAAGCGCGCCGATGAGGCCTACCTGCTCGGCCCGGGTCCGGCGACCGAGAGCTATCTCGCGATCGACAAGCTGCTCGAGGCGATCGACCGCTCCGGGGCCGAGGCGGTCCATCCCGGTTACGGCTTCCTGGCCGAGAACGCCACCTTCGCGAAGGTGCTCGAGGACCGCGGCACCGTGTTCATCGGGCCGCCGTCATCGGCGATCGAGGCGATGGGCTCAAAGACTCGCGCCCGCGAGCTGATGCGCGACGCCGGC
>DATNKY010000517.1:0-6200 GCA_035603155.1 Solirubrobacteraceae bacterium | reverse complement strand
GACGTTCCGGTCGCGAGGGTTATGACGGGGCGGGCAGTTTGCCACACGCGGCAGACCGACGGGGCGGGTCCTGGTCCGTCGCAACCGGTCAGGTCGCGCCGGTGCTCGGCGGCGGTCCGGCCGGGAGATGCCCGCTCGCGCGCTTGACCTCACCACTGATACGACCCACTTCGACGACTACGGCGATCGTGCAGCAGGCTGCGATCACGCCGCCGATCGTGCGTGCGCCACTGACCTCGAGCCCGCGCAACGCGCCCCACGCGAGGAGATAGATCCAGCCCCCGAGCGCGGCCCCGTACACCAGCCCGACTGCCTGGTCCTGTCCGATCGTGGCCACGCCGAACAGCCGGTCCCGGCTCGGGGGCTCGGCACCGAGGGGTCCGGGCTGTCCGGCGTCCAGCCCCAGCGCCCGACGGAGATCCGCGGCGCGATCGACCGCCGCATCGAGCGCCTGCATATTGCGGAGCTCGTACAGGAGGATCCCGATCGTCGCTATCGCTCCCAGCAGTCCGACCGAAAGCAGCGCGCCCGTATTCGGTCGGGCGCCGACGATCACCACCGCCGCGGTCGCGATCGTGGGCACGAAGCCGAGCAGCTTGAAGCGAACGTCGGTGAGAGCGCCGATCTGCCCAGCCGTCTGCTCGTAATCGAGACGGAGCCGCTCATCAGCATCCATCTGTTCAGTATCGCCCTAACGGCTTCGTCGATCAAGCCGCCCGGCCGATCTCAACCGGCTCCTCGAGCGCTCACACGGCCACGACCGCGCGGTCACGTTGAACGCCGGCTTGGCGACGAAGCCGACCGGGCTCGAGGCGCCGCGCCGGAAGCTACCCGTGGCACGAGCGGCCCGATCCGATCCTTCTGGGCGAGGACCAAGCGGGTGGCTCTCAGGTGCTCTTTGACGCTCGAGCCCGGCGAACCCGCATCACGCGTCGCACGATGTATGCCACCACCAAGACCACGAACGCGATCGCCAAATACCTGGAGTAGCGCGTCGCCTCGTCGTAGATCGTGTTGATGTTGCTGCCGGCGAAGTAACCGACACTGGTCCAGACGATCACCCACAGGGCGGCGCCGATCGCGTTGAAGAAGAGGAACTTCGCCCAATGCATGCCGCTTATTCCGGCGATGATGCCGTTGGCCTGGCGCAACCCCTCGATGAAGCGCGCGACGATGATGATCTTGCCCCCGTGGCGCTCGAAGAACTGGGTGGCCTTGTTCAGCCGTTCCGGCGTGATGAAGATGTACCGGCCATACCGTTCCACCAGGGGGCGGCCGCCGAAGTGACCGATCGCGAAACCGATGTTGTCCCCGAGCAGGGCGCCGGCGAAGCCCAGCAGCGCGACGAGTGCGATGTTCAGCCGGCCACTGCCCGCGTACACGGCCGCGAGGATCAGGACCGTCTCGCCGGGTACCGGAATCCCAAAGTCCTCGATCAGCACCAATCCGACGACCGCCAGGTAACCGTAGTGGTTGAGGGTCGGCTCGAGTGTGTGCAGGACGCCCGGGAGGTGCTGGTGCATGGTCACAGCGACCATCGTCTCAGCTCAGGGCGAAGATTCCTGCCGAGCGCTGGGGCGCGTCCAGCTCACCGGACGGCTGCGTACGTAGCGGATCCGGCTCGCTGATCGAGGACGACGGCGCCGTCGGCCAGGTGGCCACGCACGCCGGGAGCGGGGCGACCGTCGCTCCACACGATCCGGCCATCGCGGGCGATCGTCGTGGAGGCGCCGGCAAGCGGGATCCGGACGGTGCCCGATGTTCCGGCTGGAGCCAGAACCGTCAGCGTGAAAGCGGCGCCGCCCATGGTCCGTCGCCAGCGAACCGTGATCGGGCCGTGGGATGTCGGAACGACGCCCTGCGCCCACCGGAGGCCAGCCGGCTCGGGGGCAACGGACCAGCGGGCGAAGCCGGCGGTGGCCGGCGCCACGCCGAGCACGTACCGGGACAGAGCCGGCGTCGGAGCGGTCGACCAGGCGTGGGCGGCGCTGTCACCAGGATCGCCGGCGGCAGCGTCCCCGGACAGCTCGATCCGCTCCCAGTCAACTCCGCCGGGGTCGTGGGAGACCATGAAGCCCCACTCCTGACGCACGACCGACAGCGCGGCGGGCTGATCACCGGCGGCGAAGTCGGCCAGCACGTTGAAGCCCCCCATGTAGGGCGAGATGTCCTGCGTGTAGCCGGCCGGGACCGGCGTGCTGACGCTGAGCGGGCCGTGCGGGCCGCGCAGAGCGCGCCGCAGGACGACCAAGATCCGGCGAGCCCGAGCACGACTCGGGACGCCGGCGAGGATCGCGGTCACGTTCGCGTCCTGGACGACCGCGCCGCGCTCGCTCGTGCTCGCGTCATAGACACCGGACGTCGGGTCCCAGAGCTCGCGATTGACGGCCCTGTTGACCGAGGTGGCGGCGCCCGACCACGTCCTGGCGAGCGCCTTTTCACCGAGCGCGGATGCGAGCTTGGCGGCGGCGTGCAGCGCCTCGAGATAGACCGCGTTGACGTAGGTCAGCTCGCCGGCGACGTGCTCGATGTTCCAATCGAAGTCGTCGACGGCGTCGACAGCGAACAGGCCGTCCTGCCCGACCTGCTCGGCGTCCCACCGCATCTGACGCACGACGGCGGGCCAGTGGGCACGGACGAACGCCCGGTCGCCGGTGTACAGGTAGTAGTTGTAGAGCGCCGCGATCACGGCCATCGAGTAGGTCGCCGACCAGGTCAGGCACCGGTCGGCAACGGTCGGGTTCGGAGTGCAGACGCCCGGGAGCGGCCCCGGCTGTGACATGTTCGCGTGCGCGGGCGTCAGCTCGCCGGCGGTGCTCGCGGGATGATCGAGGAGCAGCGCTTCCGAATCCCGCGCGTACACAGGATTGCTGACGTAGTAGTCGGTCAGATCGGCGATCAGCTGATCGCCGCTCCAGTCGGCGCGGTCGCGCTTGGCGCCGTCCATGATCAGGTGCATCCGGTTGACCGCACCGCTCAAAATGGCCGTGCCCGGGGTGAGCTGGTTGAGGTTCAGCGTGTATGCACCGGCGTACCAGATTCGGTTCAGCAGGCGGTCGCTCGAGAGGAAGTGTCCGCGCATCAGCGCCGGGGTCTCGCGTGGGGGCGTGAAGTCAATCCCGGCGCTCCGCAGGGTCACCGTCCCGGGGCTGGTGAGAGTCAGACGCTCATAGCGCTCGCCGCCCTGGATCACCGATGCCTTCTTCACTCCCGGGCCGGACGCCGGGAAGAGATCGGTCCGCTGCGCTGTCCCGGACTTGAACAGCGCGTCGCTGGTCGCGCCGTCCTGACCGAGGTTCGCGAGCTTCTCGGAGAAGGTCGCTGAGATCGTCGTGACCGACCGGCCGGCGACGTCGAACGTCGGCGTGCCGCCGACCTCCTGGCCGTAGTCCAGCACCAGCGATGGCGGCGTCCCGTCGCGCGAGTATGTGAGCGTCGTTGTCGCGCCCGAGCCCGAGGACGTCAGCGCCTGCGGCTGGGTCACGTCACCCATAACCGCGAGTACCCGCACCGGCCGCACAACGGCCTGGGGAGGGGCCTCGTCATACCGGCGCCATCGGGGACTCGCGGGGATCGCGCGTCGCGAGAGTCGCTGCGCCAGGGTGGCCGGTGCGGGTTTGGGCCGAGCCGGTCCCGCGACCACGCCCGGCCAGACCCAGACGACCACCACAGCAGCGCAGATCGCCAGAATGCCGCCGCTGAGCGCGCGTGCGTGAGTGTTGTCCGGGTTTCGCGGATGGCGGATCGGCGAAGTCTGACGGCGACCGCGGCCAGGGGTGGCGGCGATCGCCGATCGCGGTCCACGTGCATACTCTGGCACCGAGATGAGCACGACTGAGATCGCCACCGCCGGCCTCGACGAGCGCCTGCGCAGCGAGATCCTCAGCCAGGACGCGGTCGACTTCCTGGCCGAGCTCGATGCTCGATTCGAGGACCGTCGCCGCGAGCTGCTCGCGGCGCGCCGCGAGCGCGACCAGGTCCTGCGCGACGGGGGCACGCTCGACTTCCTGCCCGAAACGGCGCAGGTGCGCGCGGGCGAGTGGAGCGTCGCCCCGCCACGCCCGGACTATGCCGATCGCCGGGTCGAGATCACGGGCCCGACCGACCGCAAGCTGATCATCAACGCGCTCAACTCGCGGGCACGTGGATTCATGGCCGACTTCGAGGACGCGAACTCCCCCACCTGGAGCAACCAGATCACCGGCCAGGCCAACCTGATCGACGCGATCGATCGGACGATCACCTACGAGAGCTCCGACGGACGCCAGTACGCGCTCGACGATCACGTCGCGACGTTGCTGGTCCGCCCGCGAGGGTGGCACCTCTACGAGAAGCATCTGCTGTTCGACGGGCGGCCGATCGCGGGCGCGCTGCTCGACTTCGGGCTATACGCCTTTCACAGCGCCCGGCGGTTGCTCGACGGCGGTTCGGCGCCGTACCTGTACCTCCCCAAAATGGAGCACTACCTCGAGGCACGCCTGTGGAACGAGATCTTCGACTGGGCAGAGCAGGCGCTCGGTCTCCCGAAAGCCTCCTTCCGGGCGACGGTGCTGATCGAGACCCTCCCGGCGGCATTTCAGATGGAGGAGATCCTGTTCGAGCTGCGCGAGCACTCATACGGCCTCAACGCCGGGCGCTGGGACTACATCTTCTCGACGATCAAGTGCTTCCGGGACCGGCCCGAGTTCGTCCTGCCCGATCGCAATGACGTCAAGATGACGGTCCCGTTCATGCGCAGCTACGCGGAGTTGCTCGTCGCCACCTGTCATCGCCGGGGGGCGTTCGCGATGGGTGGGATGGCCGCGCTCGTCCCATCGCGCCGCGATCCGGTCGCCAACCAGCGCGCGATCGAGGCGGTCCACGCCGATAAGGAGCGCGAGGCCGGCCAGGGCTTCGACGGAACCTGGGTCGCGCATCCCGACGTCGTCGACGTCGCGGCGCGGGCGTTTGACGCGGTGCTCGGCGAGCGCCCCAACCAGATCGAGCGCCAGCGCGCCGATGTCGCGGTCGGGGCCGGCGAGCTGCTCGACGTCGCCTCGACACCGGGCTCGATCACCGAGCCCGGGTTGCGCAACGATGTCAGCGTCGGTTTTCAGTACATCTCGTTCTGGCTCTCAGGCCGCGGTGCGGCGGCGATCAACAATCTGATGGAGGACGGCGCGACCGCGGAGATCGCGCGCTCGCAGATCTGGCAGTGGATACGCCATGCGGCGCAGCTCGACGACGGCCGCACGATCACGCGCGAGCTGGTGCGCGAGATTCTCGACCAGGAGACGGCCCGGATCCGCGAGCAAGTGGGCGATCAGGTCTGGGAGCGAGGCCGCCCCGACGAGACGCGCGAGATCCTCGAACGCGTCGCGCTGTCCGACGATTTCCCCCAGTTCCTGACGCTCGAGGCATACGACCTGCTCGGCTGAGCGCCCGCGGGGAAGCGGCCGGCTAACCGGCAGTTGTCTGCGACGACGACGGCGGCGGCGTTGTGCGAGCGCTGCGTCCGGTCAGCTTCGTGCTCAGCTTGATCGCCCTGACCGCCCCGGTCGCACCGGCCTGGAGCGTGACTCCGATCGTCAGGACGAGCAGACCCGGAACGAACAGGATCTTCGATCCGAGCATCAGGATCCCGAGCCGGCCGAGGAGGTACGGAGGCGTGCAGACGGTCGCTCCGATGATCCCGCCGATCGCGGAGGTGGTGAGCTTCTCGCGCGTCGATTGGTTGGGCTTGATTCCGATCAGCCGCGCCGGCAACGAGACGTAGGAGATCATCATCACCCCGATCACGATCCCGAGCGAAATCGTGAACCACCGGTGGCCGAGACGGGGCGCGAACATCGAGGCGAACGCGAGCATCATGCCGACGATGATCCCGGCGATGACGATCGGCGCCAGACGGTGCCGAGCCTGGTCGAACGCCGGGCGGATCGAAGGTCCGCCAGGCCTCGAGATCGCCATCGCGAAGACCGCGTTGAGGAAGAAGCTCACCACGGTTAGCGCGATGATCGTCAGGCAGACCGGCACCAGCACCCAGCCGCTGATCCCGCGAAATGACCTGCCGTACAGCAGGTGGGCCTTGAAGTCGTACATCGCGAACCAGATCCACATCGCCGGGATGATCTGCACCAGCGTCAGCCGCCAGTTGGAGATGATCAGCCGCAGCCCGTCGAACAGCAGCGCGAAGGCGCCGATCGCAAACCCGAGCGGCG
>DATNKY010000216.1:0-2127 GCA_035603155.1 Solirubrobacteraceae bacterium | reverse complement strand
GTGGCTGTCGGTGGCCGCGCTGTCGTTCGAGGCCGCCGCCGCCGACCCGGTCGTGCTCGATCCGCGAATCCACTCGTGGCGCCACCGGCCGGGACAGGCCGCGGTCGCGGCGCGGATGCGCGAGTTGTTGGAGGGCGTCGGCGAGCGGACCCGTGACCCCGGGCCGCTCGGAGTTCAGGACCCGTACCCGTTCCGCGCCCAGCCGCAGGTCGACGGCACCGTGCACGACGCGCTCCGCGTGCTCGAGGAAACGGTCGAGCACGAGCTCAACTTCGCCGGCGAGAACGCGCTGATCGTACCGGGCGACGACCTTGCGCTCCCGAACGGAAACCCCCACGCGGCCCCGCTCGCGAACGCGATCGACGGTCTGCGAACGGCGCTTGCGCAGTCCGCGGCGCTGATCGCAGCGCGCGTCAGCACGCTGCTCGACGCGAGCCTGACGGGACTGCCGCCGTTCCTCGCGCGCCGGCCCGGACCGGAGTCCGGGGCGCTCGTACTCGAGTACACGGCGCACGCCGCCGTCGCCGAGGTCCGCTCCCTGGTGACCCCGGTCGCGGCCCAGACGGTGTCCGTCTCTCGCGGCGTCGAGTCGCACTCGAGCCTGGCGCCGATCGCGGCACGGCGCGCGCACGAGACGCTCGGCGCCCTGCGCGTCGCGGTCGCGACCGAGCTCGTGGTGGCGGTACGCGCGCTGCGGCTCGCCGGCGCCGAGCCCGTGGCCGTCGGCACGCGGCCCCTGTGGGAGGCGGCGAGCGAGCGCCTGGACCCGGATCTCAGCGACCGCCCGCTGCACCCGGACGTCGAGGCGGCGCGGCTGCTGATCTCCGAGTGGGAGCTCGAGCTCGGCTGACCGCCGGCGCCGCGGGCGGGCAGCCGGCGGACTTCAGAGCCGCGCTGACTAGGCTGGATAGTCGTGGCAGAGCACGACGCAGCCCCGGCGCAGGCCGTACCTGACCGCCGCAAGCGGCTCGTGATCCTCGGCATCTGCTCGATGAGCCTGCTGATCGTCGGTCTCGACACGACGATCGTCAACGTCGCGCTGCCCTCGATTCACCGGTCGTTTCACTCGTCGCTGTCGGGCTTGCAATGGACGATCGATGCCTACACGCTCGTGCTGGCGAGCCTGCTGCTGCTGGCCGGCTCGACGGGTGACCGGATCGGCCGCCGGCGGATCTTCCTGACCGGGCTGTCGACCTTCTCGCTCGGTTCGCTGCTGTGCGCGCTGGCGCCGAGCCTTGGGTGGCTGATCGCCGCACGGGTGCTGCAGGCGATCGGCGGCTCGATGCTCAACCCGGTCGCGCTGTCGATCATCCGCAACGTGTTCGAGGATCCGCGCGAGCGCGCTCGCGCGATCGGCGTATGGGGCGCGGTATTCGGGGTCAGCCTGTCGCTCGGTCCCGTGCTCGGCGGCGCCCTTGTGGACTCGGTCGGCTGGCGGTCGGTGTTCCTCGTCAACGTTCCGGTCGGCCTGGCGGCGATCGTCCTAACGGCGATGTTCGTCCCCGAGTCACGCGCGCCGCACGCCCGGCGGATCGATCCGGTCGGTCAGGTGCTGGTGATCATCGGGCTGGCGACGCTGACCTACGCGATCATCGAGGGCCCGAGCAATGGTTGGCTCTCAACCGAGACGCTGGCCCTGTTCGCGGTCGCGCTGGCCGCGTTGGCGACGTTGGTGCCTTACGAGTTGCACCACGACCAGCCGCTGATCGAGGTCCGGTTCTTCGCCAGCGCGCCGTTCTCGGGGGCGAGCGCGATCGCGGTCTGCGCGTTCGCGGGGATCGGCGGCTTCCTGTTCCTCAACACCCTCTACCTCCAGGTGGTGCGCGGACTGTCGCCACTCGACGCCGGCCTCGCGGTGCTCCCGCTCGCGGCCGGAACGCTCTTGATGTCTCCGGTGTCGGGGCGGCTGATCGGCACCCGGGGCGCAAGGCTGCCGCTCGTCGGCGGCAGCATCGCCGTGATCGTCAGCGGGCTGCTGTTGACCCGGCTGACCGCGACGACACCGTTTTCCGTTCTGCTGGTGTCCTACCTGATCTACGGATTCGGGTTCGGGCTGCTCAACCCACCGATCACCAACACCGCGGTATCGGGCATGCCGGCATCACAGGCGGGCGTCGCCGCGGCGAT
>DATNKY010000728.1:0-9070 GCA_035603155.1 Solirubrobacteraceae bacterium | reverse complement strand
GATCGAGTTGGACGCGCTGACGGCGACCACCGAGTGGAAGCTGACGGGGATCGAGTACGCGGCCATGAACACCGCGACGATCCCGAGCCGCGCCAGGTAGCTTCCGAGCTCTGGAAGCGCGACGCCGATCAAAAACCGTCGGGGCTGGCCGAGGATCGCGCCGCCGGTCATAACCTGCTCGCGGAGTTTGGTCGCCCGAGCCCAGAACAGGCGCGCCAGAACGAGCAGCAACACGACGCCGCCGAGTGCGATCACCCCGCTGGCGACCGGATGCTCGGCCAGGAACCCGAGCTTGATCGAAAGCGATCCGGCGACGGTCGCGAACAGATACACGTACGCGGCAACGTTGAACACCGAGAACGGGATCTTCTGCACGATGAACCCCGACAACACGGCCGCGAACGTCGCGCTCGCGATCAATGTCGTGAACATCAGCAACATCACCACCGAGCCGACGTTCGCTGGTAGGAAGCTATTGAGCGCGACCGCGACGGCGTAGGAGGCCAGGACCGGGCGAAACGGGAGATGCGTGTCCGGGAACGCGGCGCGAAGAATCGTCAGCCAGGCCAGCGCCACGAAAACTGTCTGCAGGGTGCTGAGCGCGATCCCGGCGCAGATCGCCGAAGCCGGTACTGCTCGCAGCTGATCAAAGAAGTCACGGATCCAGTCCGAAACCGGGACCCCGAGCTGATCGAGGATGAACAGAACAAACGCGACTCCCGCAAGCCACGCGACGATCCGCAGAACGCGGACCGGAACTGGCTTGGTGATGTCGCTATGAGCCGGAGTCGCGTCCACGCGCACATCATTCCGGCCGGCGAGGTCAAGGTGGCCGTAACCACGCGTGCCCGACCGGGCGGAGCGCTCGCGCCGCGGGGTCTACGATCTCGGGGCCCGTTCCGATGAGTGCCCCAACCCCACCCACTCCAGACAGCGAGCCCTGGCCCGCCGAGTACGTATCGAGCAACGGCGCGACGTCAGCTCTCGTCAACGAGCGCGCGCGCCGCCTCGTCGTCCTGGGCTACATCACCGCGGTCGCACTGCCGCCGATCGGCCTGATCCTTGGGATCGTGCTGGCGACCCGTCCAGCGAAGGCGAGTTCCAAGCACTGGATGTGGATCATCGTCGTCAGCATCATCGGTGCCGTCCTGTGGGCCCTGGTGTTCGCGTCGGGGGCCCTGACGAGCCCGAACAACGACCTCACCTGACGGACGCCAACGCCGACCTCCGCCGGACGTCGCGTCGCCGCCCGGTCCGCGCGGTCCGGGACTTGCGCCCCAGCGCAGCCGGTGAGCAGAGCAGCAGCGGAGGCGTGCTTGCTTCGGGCACGCTGACGCGCGAGGATTGGGCTTGGACTGATTGCCGATTTGGCGGATATGCCAGGTGGCAGATGTATGTCGTGGGCGTCGCGCGTAGGTTGGGTGCATGGCATGGGCCAGGCGCAGCTCGAGCTGCGCTCGGTCGCGTGGTCCGATGCGCTCGACTTGCGTGTACGGATCGCCCTGCACACCGCCGATGCGCAGCTGCGCGACGAGGGCAACAAGCTCCCACGCCGTCCTCGCTGCGAGCTTATGCCCTCTGGGGAGGCGGCTTGATGGCGGGGTCGTAGGTCCGGATTATGTGTCAGCGCTCGTTTTCGGCGCATCTGAGGGGCTGCGCCGGGAGTGCTCGGCGCCCCCGGACGTTCACGCCTGCCTCCCGGCGCGGGGCTGTCATCCCGTGACGGCCGCGTGTTCCATGCTCGGGGAGTACTCGCCGGTCCGCGCGGCTGAGTTCATCTTCGCGCGGTGGTAGTAGGCGCGCTGGCCGGCATCGAGGTTCTCGGGCTTACCGACCCAGGCTTTCAGCGCGGGCGCCTGGAGCGCGCGGCCGTAGGAGAACGACAGCTCCCACGGATGCGGGCCGCGCGCGTTCATCGCGTTCAGATTCGAGGTCGCGTCTTGGTCAGACTGGCCGCCGGACAAAAAGACGATCCCCGGCACGGCCGCCGGTACGTGCTTGTAAAGGCACTTCAACGTCACCTCTGCCACCTCGTCCTCGCCCGCTCGCTCAGACGCCTCATACCCCGACAAGACCATGTTCGGTTTCAGCAGCGTGCCGACGACGTCGACACGCTGGTCAAACAGCTCCCTGTAGACCGCATCGAGCACGAGCGCCGTCACATGCTCGCTGCGCTCGATCGTATGGGTGCCATCCTGGAGCACCTCCGGCTCGACGATCGGGACCAGCCCCACCTCCTGGCAAAGCGCGGCGTAGCGCGCCAGCGCGTGCGCATTGGTCCAGATGCAGTACTCGCTTGGCAGCCGATCGCCGATCGAGTACGTCGCGCGCCACTTCGCAAACCGCGCGCCCAGGCCGCGGTACTCCCCCAAACGCGCGCGCAGTCCATCGAGGCCCTCGGTGATCGTCTCGCCGTCGGTCAGCGCCAGCGGCTTAGCCCCTTCGTCGACCTTGATCCCAGGGATGATCCCCTTCGACGCGAGCAGCTCCGCAAACGGTGTGCCGTCGCCGGCCGACTGGCGGATCGTCTCGTCGAACAAGATCACGCCGCTGATGTAATCCTCGACGCCCCGGGTGGTGAACAGCATCTCGCGATACGAGCGGCGATGCTCCTCAGTGGACTCCACCCCGATCGTGTCAAACCGCTTCTTGATCGTCCCGCCACTCTCGTCGGCAGCGAGGATCCCCTTACCAGCACAAACCAGGGCCTTCGCGGTCTCATGCAGCTCACCGGTAGCCATCGATCTGCCTCCCTTTTCCGGAATCGACTGCCACCCATTATTCCCCGCCACGCCGTGATCGGTAAGAGCCGATCCGCGGCGGCTGCCGTCCTTGAGCAGCAATCCCTTCCTCAGGCGACCCAGACGCGGTCCGCGATCAGACGTCCTGAGCAGTCAAGCCGACCCGCGTGCGACTCTCGCCGGAGCCAGGGCGAGGCTCGACCGCTGGGGCCGTACACGCGTCCGGTTCGCCTCCAGCACGCCGGAAAGCGTGGGGGTCATCGAGGCGTGGCGAGCCGCGAGGTGCGCTCGAGTAGGCGCCCAGTAACGCAGCCGAGGTACGCGATACGTTCGTCCGGGGCGAAGATGCCGCGAACCGGTCGAGGCCGCCGCTTGGCCAAGGAACCCTCGAGCTGGCGTGCGATGCTGCGACCATCGTCGCCAAGGTTGGAGTTCGCTCTGGCCTCCAGCTCTCCTGGCCTGTCTGTCGGGTCGCTGTAGACGCGGCCGGACCCGGCCGTGACAGGCAGAGGAGGACACCTCCACCGTCAACGCTCGACCTTGGTTGTGCCGCGATCGTTGTAACTCTAGGTGGTTCTCTAGGGGGTTCCCTAGGGCGATCTCGTGGCTTTCCTGCGATGCTCGCGATCCGCACCCGGCAGGCAAAAGGGGCCATCGTCGGAGCCGGGGTTCGCCGGCACCAAGCCAAAGAGTGAGAAGAGGCGATTATGGACCGTAGAGAGTTTCTGCAGAAGAGCGGCGCGGTCATGGCTGGCGGCTTGCTGGCCGAACTCGGGATCCTTGAAGAAGCCGCGGGCGCGGCAAGGAACACGAACAGCCGACCGAACATCGTGTTGATCCTCGTCGACGAAATGCGCTTCCCGAGCGTGTTCCCGGCGGGTGTGAACACGCCGGCGGAGTTCCTGCGTCGCTACATGCCGAACCTGTATCACCTGTGGCAGCGCGGCGTGAAGTTCGAGAGCTACTACAGCGCGGGCAACGCCTGCAGCCCGGCGCGCGCGACAATTGCGACGGGCCTGTATCCACATCAGGAGTGGCTGCTCGCGACCCGGACGACGAGCGGCCCATCACTGCAGACGGGCTTCCCTACGTATGGCAGGCTGCTGCGTGAGTTCGGCTATCAGACGCCGTACTTCGGCAAATGGCACCTCTCGAATCCACCGCCGCACGGACGCACGGTCGGATATCTCGAGCGCTACGGGTTCCAAGGGATGACGAACCCCGATCCGGTCGGCACCAATGGCCAGGGGGCGATGGACGACATCACCGTGATCGCCCGTCCCGCGGCGCGGTGGCTCTCCGAGAAGGCAAGCAAAGCGGCCCCGTTCTGCATCACCGTCAGCTTCGTCAATCCGCATGACAAGCAATTCTTCTGGGCCGGCTCCGAGGGTGGTCATTACGAGAGGCTGTTCGCACGCCAGTCGCTGAAGCCGTTCGTCTCTGACTACCAGACGGTTCCGAGCGAGGCGAACCCGCCGCCGTTGGGGTTCCCGACTCTCCCGCCGAACTGGGAGAGCTACGCGGATCTGGCGGCGAACGGAAAGCCGAACAGCCAGCAGGTGTGGCGTTCTCTCCAAGAGGCAGTATGGGGCGGAGCATCTGATGATCCGAGCGCCACGACGTTCTCCATCCAGCCGTCGCCGATCGCGCCGAGGACCTACGGGGTGGGCATCCCACCCCACAGCTACTGGCAGCGCGGGCTGGACATGTACACGCTCGTGCAGCAGATGGTCGATCAGGCGATCGGCGAGGTGGTCGCCGCAATCCCAAAGTCGGTGCTGGCCAACACGGTGATCGTGTTCGCTTCCGACCACGGCGAATATGCCGGCGCACACGGTGTGCTATCTGGCAAGTCAGGGACGGCTTATGAGGAAGCAATCCACGTTCCGCTCATCGTGACCGACGTGACCCACCGGTTTGCCCGGCAGGTCGATAAGCCCCGCAGGCAGCTGGTGTCGAGCGTCGATCTGGCGCCGATGTTGGTCACGCTCGGAAACCGTGGCAGCGTTTCCTGGCGCCGGGGCAAGCTGCGTCGGATCTATGGCGAGCGCCTCAACCTCGTCGAGCTGCTCGGTAATCCCAGGGCGGCCGGGCGCGATCACATTCTGTTCTCCACCGACGAGATCATCCCGATCGTGTTCAACTACCTCCACGCGCCAACACACGTGCTCGCCGTCCGTACGCACGAAGCCAAGCTCGTCACCTACACACACTGGCACCCGGGCACCACGCGTCCGATTCCTGGCTCGCTGCAGCTCGAGTACTACGACTATGCGACACCGAAGGGGCGGGCCGAGACGCAAAGCGACCCCCACGATCCACGTGCGAAGGCGATGGCGCTCAAGCTGTTCACGCAGTACGTGCCGCAACAGATGGAGGCCCCGCTCCCGCCCCCCCTCAAGCGGACGGTCGCGAGGGCTCGATCAAGCTACACCAGATTCGAGGCACAGTTCAATGTGCTGAACCTGATCAAGCTCGTGCAGGATGGCAAGCTCGGGACGTTGCTCGGGTACGGCAACGGACCGTTCTGAAAGGCGCGCCGCTCCCTTCGCCTCCAACATTTTGCGCTGTGGGACCGGTGCGCAACGTGCACGCCAAGTCCATTCACAACGGCTTGGTGATCCGCACGAATCCAGGCGCGGGCACGTGCGCCAACGGCGAGAAGATCGGGTTCGCGGTCTCCTCCGGACCGCGCAGAAAGCACGACAAGTAAGCAAGCCGGCGCGCCGCGCCCCTGGAGGGTGCGGTCTCGATTTCGCTGACTTCTCTGACGCCGACTGCCCACTGATCCGGGGCCCCGCTTCCGCCGCGTCCACGAACAGGCGGCCCGTCGCGCGCCGATCGAGGCCGCCGCCAGGCTGCTGCTCGAGGTCGGCGGCCAGCTGAAGCAGAAGCGGCGACGTGCACCCACGCGGGCGCTCAGGGGATCTCGCGAACCATGATCAGGTTCGTCGCTCCGGTGGTTCCCGTCCGCTGCCCAGCGGTGATCACAACTCGCGTCCCGGCCGCGAGGCTGGCGAACTCCTTAGCGGTCATTAGCGCGCGGTCGACCAGATCATCCACAGTGCCAGTAACGTCCATCGTCTGCGGGTAGACGCCCCATTCGAGCGCGAGTTGATTCGCGACAGCCTGAGTGTCAGGAAGCGCGATGATCGGGCGCCGAGAACGGTATTTGGCGCACGCGCGGGGCGAACCCCCGCCTGATGTCGGCACCAGCAGCGCGGCCGCGTCCAACTCATCCGCGAGTTCCACGGCGGCGTGCATCACCGCGGCAGCGGGCGTGTCCCGTATCTCCCGAGCCCGGCCCAGGATTTCGAGTACTTCCTCGGCAGCTTCAGCGATCTGCGACATCGACCGCACTGCCTCGACCGCATAGTCGCCCACGCTCGTCTCCGCAGAGAGCATCACCGCGGAGGTCCCGTCGATAACCGCGTTCGCGACGTCGGTCGCCTCCGCCCGCGTCGGCTCCGGGGCATGGATCATCGACTCAAGCATCTGGGTGGCCGTGATAACGAGCTTTCCGCCCTGCGTAGCGCGATAGATCGTGTCCTTTTGCATCAGCGGAACACGAGCCACCCCGGCCTCAACGCCGTAATCACCGCGAGCCACCATCACGCCGTCGGCGACGGCGAGGATCTCGTCGAGGTTCTCGTACGCCTCGATCTTCTCGATCTTCGCGATCGTCCGCGCACCCGACGCGTGCGCGTCCAAGAGCGAACGAAGTTGTTCGATGTCGGCCGCCGAGCGGACGAACGACAACGCGACGTGATCGACGCCGAGCTCCACAGCGACCGCTAAGTCCTGCAAGTCCTTTGTCGTGATCGCCGGCAGCTCGGGTCGGGCGTACGTGACATTGATCCCCTTGCGCGGCGCAAGCTCACCCGCCGAAAGCGCTCTGGACACCACCTCTCCAGGCCCCGACGATTCGACCATCAGGCGCGGCATACCGTCGCCAATCACGATCTCCGAGTGCTCAGTCACAAGCCGCGGGAAATCAGGGAAGTCAACTAGCACCCGGTCATCACCGACACCCTCACCCGTGCTCGCAAACGTCACGATCTCCCCGGCGCGCACAACGCGCGGAGCCGTGCCGCCCGCCAACCGCAGCTTCGGTCCCTGAAGGTCGACCAACACCCCGACCGACCGACCAGCACGCCCGGCCGCTGCTCGAACCTCAGCCACACGGCGACGCAGCTCATCGCGCGTGCCGTGCGAACAATTCAGCCGCGCGCAGTCAACCCCCGCCGCGATCAGCCCATCGAGCACGCCCGGAGGATCGGTCGAAGGCCCCAACGTCGCGATGATCTTTGTTCGCCTGTTGAACATCCACCGGACGATGCTAACCATGCCGCGGAGAGACCGCTGGCACGCACGCAATACACGGCCGGCGCGCCGAGACAGTGCCGCAAGAACGCACCGCCCGCCGCGCGGCACCATCCCTCAAAGACGGCGAGTTCTCGTTTCACGTACAACCGGTCGCGTCGGCTGCATGGCGCCGGCCACCGCCCGCGCGAGCGTTGGCATTATGGGCGTCATGATTCACGAGGTGTGGGGCGACGAGGGCGAGGTCGTACGGGCAGCGGTGGAGTGGGCGGCGGGCAGGGTCGTGCGCCCCACGGATTCCAAGACGACGGCGCGCCCGGCCTCGGAGCTTGCCGTGGCGGCCGGGCGCAGCGTCACCCCGGCGGGGATCGGCGGCACGGAGGCGTTGCGCGTCTTTCGCGACATCCTCCTGCCGGCGACGCGCTCGCAGGACGATCCGATGAATCTCGCGTACATCCCATCGGCGCCGACGCGCGCTGCCGTGGCGTTTGACCTCGTTACCAGCGCGGCAAACGTGTTCGCGGGTCTCTGGGAGTCGGGCGCGGGCGCGATCTATGCCGAGAACGAGGCGCTGGGGTGGATCGTCGAGCTGCTGGGATGGCCGGCGAGCGCCGCGGGCTGCTTCGTCTCCGGTGGGACGAGCGGGAACCTCTCTGCGCTGGCCGCGGCGCGGCATACCGCTCTGGCCCACCGCGGAGAGCGGCCGGCCGGCGGCTGGCGGCTGGCTTGCACTGCTGACGCTCACTCCTCCGTGCGAGCCGCGGCGCGCGTGCTCGACGTCGGGATTGTTGAGGTGCCTGAGGACGCGCGCGGGCGCCTGACCGGCGAAGCGCTCGGCGCTGCACTGGAGGACCGCTCCGACGACGTGTTTGCCGTGGTTGCCTCCACCGGCACGACGAACGCGGGGGTGGTGGACGACTTGGCGAGCGTGGCCGCCACGTGCGGCGAGCACGGGGTCTGGTTACACGTGGACGGCGCCTACGGTGGCGCGGCGCTCGCCGCCCCCAGCGTCCGTGGCCTGTTCGACGGCGTAGAGCTTGCGGACAGCTTCATCGTCGACCCGCACAAGTGGCTGTTCGCGCCCTACGACTGTTGTGCGCTTCTCTACCGTGATCCCGAGGCTGCACGCGCCGCGCACTCCCAAGGAGCCGCCTACCTGGACCCGATCGACCGCGACGCCCAGAATCCGGCAGACCTCGCGATTCACCTGTCCCGACGCGCGCGTGGGCTGCCGTTCTGGTTCAGCCTTGCCACCCACGGCACTGATCGCTACGTCGCGGCCATCGAGCGGACGCTCGAGACGACGCGCACCGTGGCCGAGGCGATACGGGCCTCTGACCACCTCGACCTCGTCTGCGAGCCAGAGCTCTCCGTGATCCTGTTCGAGCGGCCCGGCTTCGACGAAAACGCCTACGCGGTCTGGTCAAACTACATGGCGAAAAAGGGCGAGATCCTGTGCCTGCCGACGAAGTGGCACGACCGCACCGTCCTGCGCCTGGCGTTCGTGAACCCAGACACCCAGCCTGAGCACGTGATCGAGGTGCTTGCGACATTGAGGTGAGCGCAAATCTCCCGCAACACGCGAGAGATCGCTCTCAGCACGCATCAGGCCGTCGAACTCGCCGGACCTTCGCCTGCGCTAGCCGGTATGACTGCAAACCCCGGCGATCGCCGGTATGACTACAAGCCCCGGCGAAGCCGTGCGCACTGCTAGGCTCCCGCCGCTGGGCCTCGGGTCGCCGAGGTTGCGCCGGGGAGCCCGTAAAGCGAACATCGGCAGCGCCAGTGAGCAGCAGAGCAGATAGGCGGAGCAGCGAAGGGCCGGCAGTGAGCGAACCCGGGTCAGTCGATCGCGCACGCACCGATTCTGGGCTGTACTCGCTCGCGGGCGGCAAGCTGCTTGCTGAGATCACCAACCGGATCGTCTCGCTCGTGCGCGAGCACTATGGACGCGGACCGATCAAGGCCAAGACCTACCTGCTGGACAACCTGGTCGTTTGCGTGCT